>CAZZDX010000017.1:0-20318 GCA_964653185.1 uncultured Bacteroidales bacterium | reverse complement strand
TTTTATTATTTACAGGTATTTTTAAGTTTGATAAATCAACAGATTCATCTAATTTGATTTTAGCATCAGGTAAATCAATAACTGAATATTTTTTATCTTTTTTTACAAGCATTTTTTTATTATTTGCAGATATATCAAAGCCATCATAATTGCCTAATTCAGTTTCTTTTTTCTTTTTCAAGTCAAATATTTTTATTAAAGTTTCTTTTGAAGAAAAAGAACGTTCGCAATAATAAATTTTATCTTTTAATTCATAAATACTCCAGTAATTAGATGCTTTTACCGGCAAGGAAACAATTCTGTCTTGTATTCCATCAATATCAATTTTAACAGTAACAGGTTGTTTTATATCTTCTTGTTTTTCCTTTTTCTTTTTATCATTTTTTGTTTTAGAAGTATCAGATTCAATTTCTACTTCGTCATTTTCAGGTGCAAGAGGTGATAAAGTGGATTTTGCAAGAGTTATAAGATAAATCTTACTCATATCTCTGTAAGCGGTATTCCATTCTGTTTCGCTATAAATAGGGCTAAAGTCCCTTTTTGATGTTAAGAGTAAATATTTTCCGTCATTACTAAATGATGGTTGTGATGAACTATACCATCCCTGTGTTACTTCATAGTCCTTTTTAGAATCTATATTGTATAAATGAATTTTTGACATATCATTTTTTTCATTACTCACATAAGTAATCCATTTACTGTCAGGCGACCAGTTAAAATATTGGAATTCCCATATTTTTGATTTTGCAATAAGAGTAATTTTTTTTGTTTCAATATCAATATATTGTAAACGCAACATTTTATCATTCCATAATATTTTTTTACTGTCAGGCGACCATTTTAAATAATATTTGTATGTATCAGCATTTTTTGTTAATTGTATTGGATCTTCTGTGCCGTCTTGTTTTTGAATATATATTTCATATTCTTCACTTTTGTCAGATATATATGCTATATATTTTCCGTCAGGAGACCATACAGCGTTTCTGTCGTGAGCGTCAGAACTTTGTGTTAAGTTGCGGGTAATTCCATGTTGAACAGGCACTGTAAAAATATCGCCTCTTGCTCCAATTACCAAACGTTTGCCATCAGGTGATATTTCTACTGAATTAATATTTTTGCCTGCATCTTTTAATTCATCACGCCCATTGGCAAAGTCATTAGCAATTTGAATATTTACTTTTTCATATTTTTGGGTTTTAATATCAAATAAATAAATATATCCTCCATTTTCAAATACAATAGCATCTTTTCCTAAAGAAGGAAATTTAATATCATATTTAGTGAAGTCAGTAACTTTTTTGGTCTCTTTTGTTTTTGTATTATAAACAAACATATTCATTGTTCTGTTTCTGTCAGACAAGAAATATATCTCATCATTTTTCCACATAGGAAATATATTTTGATTGTCATTATCAGTTATTTTAGTTGTTTCTTTTGTTTTAAAATCATAAATCCATACATCATCAGCCATACCGCCTTTATAATATTTCCATGTTCGGAATTCTCTGAACACACGATTATAAGCCAGTTTGTTGCTATCAGGAGAAAAAGAGCAGAAGCCGCCTGTTGGCAAAGGTAATTCGCCTGATAATTCGCCATTTTTTGAGACCTTGAATAACTGTCCCACAAAAGAGTTGAAAGATTGTTTTCGTGAACGATAGATAATATTTTCTCCGTCATTAGTCCATGTCATAACAATATTATTAGGACCCATTCTGTCAGAAATATCATCACGGGGTATTGTTGCAGTATAAGTTAATCTTTTAGGCACACCACCTTGCGAATGCATTAGATATACTTCTGTGTTACCATCATATTGTCCAGTAAAAGCAATGGACTTGCCATCGGGAGAGAACCTTGCAAACATCTCATAACCAATATCATTAGTAAGTTTACGGGCAATGCCTCCTGTTTTATCAACAGTATATAAATCTCCTGCATAAGAGAATATTATCTGATTTTCATAAACAGCAGGGAATCTAAGCAAACGGGCTTGCTGGACATCCTGAGAATAACTATGGCTAATGCAAAAAGTAAAAATTACAAGAAAAATAAAATATCGTTTCATAATTTAATAGTTTTAATTTTTTTTAATAAAAAAACAAAAATAAAAATATATTAGATAAAAATATCTTTATTTAGTTAAAAATGCAAAAAAAATATTTTAAGGTGCTGGAATATTTTTTTACCTGAAGCATTGCACAGAGCTTGACGAAATGAACGCAAAATTATTGATAAAAATTTATTAGGAGTTAAAAAATTTAGTTCTATTTTTATACTGATTTTTTTTTAATCAGTAATAAAAAATTTGAATTAATAGAAGTCCCCTTAACATTATGGATTATGTTTTAGAACAAAGATAAGTCCTTTTTTATATAACCCCATTGAATTTTAAGTGTTTTTAATTTCAGATTTTAACAAGTTCAATGTAAATAATTCATAATTTTTTTAATTATTTTATCAATAAATATTAAAAAATCAATTAATTTTTATTAATTTTGTAAATTCTTAATTATTATAATATATTAACTCTAAATAGAAAAACATGGAAAAAACCAAAATTTTATTTGTAGAACAAGAGATTATACCATATACAACAGAAAAAAGCATAATGGGAACCATAGGACGTTATCTCCCACAAGGAATTCAGGAAAAAAATAATGAAATAAGAACATTTATGCCACGTTTCGGATGCATTAACGAAAGAAGAAACCAACTTCACGAAGTAATACGATTGTCAGGTATGAACATAATAATCAATGATATGGACCATCCTCTTTTAATTAAAGTTGCTTCTATTCAGCCAGCAAGAATGCAGGTCTATTTTATTGATAATGAGGACTATTTTCAAAGAAAATTTGTTTTTAATGATAAAAATGATAACTTTTTTAAAGATAATGACGAAAGAATAATTTTTTATAGCAGAGGAGTTCTTGAAACTGTAAAAAAATTAGGATGGGCACCGGATATTATCCATTGCCACGGATGGATTTCCAGTATGATTCCTATGTATGTTAAAACTGCTTTTAAAGTAAATCCTCTTTTCACTGATTCAAAAGTTATCTTCTCTATATATGATGACGACTTTGACGGTAACTTTAATAAAAATTTTGCAGATAAAATAAAACTTGAAGGCATAAAAGAGAAAGATCTTAAATATTATAATAATTCTAATTATGTAAATATGATTAAATCAGCTATTGACTTCTCTGATGCTTTAATAATTGGAAGTGAAAAAATTAATCCTGAAATCAAAAAATATCTATCCAAAATCAATAAACCTATACTTGATTTTCAGCCAATAGAAACAAACGAGTATATAGATACTTACCATAACTTTTATGACAAAGTTTTAGATAAGGAACTTGTTGTATAAACTTCTATTGTTGATATTATTAAAATTTATAATATTTAATAAAAACATAAAATCTTGAAAATACCAAATATTAATAGCAAATTATCATTTATTGTAATAATATGCATATCCTTTTTATTTTCCTGTGAAGAACCGGATATAATAGGATTGGAAGTTCAACCTTCAAACGATAAATTAAATGTACAGTTTACTGATACAAATACGCTAACCACTTATTCTGTGCGTGAGGACTCTATACGAACCGATGAAACACAATATAACCTGTTAGGAACATGTATAGACCCTGTATTTGGAAAAATTTGTGCCAGCATATACACTCAATTCCGAATCTCTTCTGATAATGTTGACTTTGGAACAAATGCCATATTAGATTCTTTGATACTGACACTGGATTATGAAAGCTTTTATGGAAGTATCCTGAAATTTGACGGTTTACAAAGAATAAAAGTTTATGAACTTACACAGGATATATATAAAGATAGCTCATACTACTCAAAACAAATTAAATCATATAGCACAACAGAATTAGCAAATCTGACCTTTCTTCCTGATTTTGAAGACAGTATTACTATTGACAGTGAAAGATATGCTCCTCATCTGCGTATAAAACTTGATAACTCATTAGGACAAACATTTCTAACCGCATCAGGAACAAACGACCTATCTAATAATGATGAATTTCTTAACTTTTTTAAAGGATTATATATAACAACAGAACAAGTAGGCAACAGTAAAGGCGCAATCCTGTATTTTGACTTGTTATCAACACTTTCAAAAATGACACTATATTATAAAAATGATGAAAATGACTCTTTAAAATACGATTTTTTAATAAATGAACATTGTGCCAGATTTAATAATTTTAATCATGACTACTCTAATACAGATATAGATACAAATATAACATTAGGAGACAGCATCCTGTATCTGCAAGCTATGGGAGGTATTAAAACCAAAATTATGTTTCCTAATATCCAAAACTGGGATAATTATGGGACAATTGCAGTAAATAAAGCCGAACTTATAATTAAAGTGAACGAAACAATAGATATTAGCTTATATGAGCCACCAACTAAATTATCACTCGTAAGAATAAACGAAGACGGAGAAAACACTTTCTTGTTAGACCAGTTTGAAGGAGAAGAATATTTCGGTGGCTCTTATAACTCTGATAAAAAAGAATACAGATTTGTTATTTCCAAATACATCCAGGAACTTATCAATAAAACCAAAACTGACTACGGGTTATATCTAATGGTATCAGGAAGCTCTGTTAAAGCTGACAGAGCAGTATTAAACGGCTCTAAATACTCATCAAATAATCTACGGCTGCTTTTAACTTATACAAAACTTGACTAAAATTAACTATACTGAAACAATTAGGCATTCGTCAGTAAATGAACATGACTGCATGCTATTCAGGATGATTGTGTTTAGCATGATTATATTCACATGATAGCTAATAAAAATGTTCCTTGAGCCACCCCTGAATAACGTCACCCTGAACTTGTTTCAGGGTCTAAGATAAAAAATAATTAATGAAACAGGCATTTGTATATATAATGAGTAATAAAAACAGAACAACATTATATATTGGCGTAACAAATGATTTAAAAAGAAGAGTATATGAACATAAGATAGGGCAAGGTTCAAAATTTACTTCAAAGTATATACTTTGTGATTTAGTTTATTATGAGCATATTTATGGGATGCAGAATGCAATTAATAGAGAAAAACAACTAAAAAATTGGCATAAAAAATGGAAATGGAATTTGATTAAAAAGTTAAATCCAGAACTAAAAGATTTGGCTGAAGATTGGTATGACGATGAGATGCTGAAACAAGTTCAGCATGACGTGATTCAGTATAAAAAGTAGTAAAAATTAAAAAATTATAAACTTAAATATAAAAACTTATGAAAAAATTATTATCTATACTTGTCATTGCAGAAATGTTATTATTTACTGCCTGTAATAAAAACAATAAAAAAACAAAAGATGCTATGCAAAACAAAATTGATGAAAAACTGTTTGATAAAGGTGTATTAACACCTGAACTATTATGGAAATTAGGAAGAGTAAGCGATATTAAACTCTCGCCGGACAAAAAAACAATATTATATGGAATCACTTATTATGACTTGGAAAAAAATAAAGGAAACAGAGACCTCTATACTTTATTTGTCAAAGGAGGAACTCCTGCCAAAATTACCAACTCCGAAGATAATGAAGCTAACGGTATATGGCGACCTGATAGTAAAAAAATCGGATTTTTATCCTCCAAAAACGGCTCTTCCCAAATATGGGAAATGAACCCTGACGGAACTAACAAAAAACAAATATCTGATATTAAAGGAGACATAAACAGCTTTATCTACTCTCCCAATACAAATCATATCTTGTTTATAAAAAATGTGAAACTTAACAAAACTGTTGCAGATATATATCCTGACCTTCCTTTGGCTAATGCACGAATTATTGATGACCTGATGTATCGCCACTGGAACGCATGGGCTAATTACTCTTATACACACATCTTTATAGCTCCTTATAAAAACAGTATTATCGGAACACCGGTAGATATTATGGAAAATGAACATTTTAATATAGAAGATATTAGTGAAATAAGCTGGAACCCTGACGAAAAATCCATTGTATATGCCTGCAAAAAGCTTAAAGGCAAAGAATTTACTCTAAGTACTAACTCTGATATTTATATTTATAATATAGAGACACAAAAAACAAAAAATATCAGTAAAAATATGCTCGGCTATGATAAAAGTCCTGTATTTTCTACAAATGGCAAAAAAATAGTATGGCGAAGTATGAAAACACCTGGCTTTGAAGCTGATAAAGACAGAATTATAATCTATGACTGCGTTTCAAAAGAAATTAAAGACCTGTCAGAAAATTTTGACCAAAGCTCATCTAATTTCAAATGGAATAAAAATGATGCTCTTATATATTTTATAAGTGGTATTAATGCTACATATCAATTATATTCCGTAAACATAGAAACAAACAAAATTACACAGATAACAAATGGAATAAACGATTATACTTCATTTCAACTTGCTGATAACTATATTATTGGAACCAAAATGTCAATGTCTTTGCCTACAGAAATTTTTAAAATTGATAAAAATACAGGTATTGAACAACAATTATCATTTACCAATAAATATATATTAGATAAAATAACTTTGGCAAATGTTGAAAAAAGATGGATTAAGACCACTGATAACAAAAATATGCTAACATGGGTTATTTATCCACCTAATTTTGACAAAACAAAAAAATATCCTACATTACTCTATTGTCAGGGCGGACCTCAAAGTGCTGTAAGTCAGTTTTTTTCTTACAGATGGAACTTTCAAATTATGGCAGCCAACAATTACATTATTGTTGCTCCCAACAGAAGGGGCTTACCAACTTTTGGTCAGGAATGGAACGACCAGATAAGTCAGGATTATGGCGGACAAAATATGAAGGATTATATAAGTGCTATTGACTCTCTTGCCAAAGAACCTTATGTTAATAATGACAAACTTGGTGCTGTAGGCGCAAGCTATGGCGGTTTCTCTGTGTTCTGGCTTGCCGGACATAACAACAATAAACGTTTTAAGGCATTTATCTCTCACTGCGGCAACTTTAACTTTGAAAGCTGGTATGGCTCTACTGACGAGATGTGGTTCCCCAACCATGACCTTGGCGGACCTTATTTTCAAAAAAACAAACCAAAAAGTTATGACTTCTCACCTCATAACTTTATAGCAAACTGGAACACTCCTATACTTATAATTACAAGTGCTAATGACTTTAGAATTCCCGAGATAGAAAACTTTCAGGCATTTAACTGTGCTCAACTGCTGGATATACCAAGCCGACTGGTTTATTTCCCTGATGAAAGTCATTTTATACTAAAACCCCAAAATGCTGTCCTGTGGCAAAGAATATTTTTTGAATGGCTTGACAAATGGCTTAAATAAGTATAAAATTAGGACAAGACAATTTTTTATTGTGCATTGACTCGTATGAATTGCAAGTGTGTATAACTTTAAACGTTAACATTATTTGTCAATTCATTTGCTAATAATTCTGCTTGTTTTAGAACGGTTTCTGTTGCGAGTTTTTGCATATCCGGCGGATAGCCGTATTGTCGTAAGGTTCTTTTTACTATCACTTTTAATTTTGCTCTAACATTTTCTCTTATTGTCCAGTCAATTGAAGTATTATTTTTTACTCGTTCGTATAATATTGTTGCCAATTCTCTTAATTTGTCCTTGCCCATTAATTCTCTTGCACTTTCGTTGTTGGCAACCGCTGTGTAAAAAGCATATTCATAATTAGACAATCCCAATTCTTTTGGCTCCTTATCCATTTTATGAATTTCTTTACTCAATTTTATTAACTCATCAATTACTTCGGCTGCGGTCAGTATTTTGTTATGATATTTTTTAATGGAATTTTCAAGCATTTCCTTTAAGGATTTACTTTGCACCAAATTCTTTTTTGTTCTTATTTTTATCTCATCACTGAGTATTTTTTTCAGCACTTCAAGAGCAATACTTTTATGTTCCATATTTTTAACTTCAAGCAAAAATTCTTCGTCTAATACCGAAATATCGGGTTTCTTTATTCCTGCTGCATCAAAAACATCTATTACTTTATCGGTTACAAGTGCCTGGTCAATAACTTGTCGTATAGCAGTTTCTATTTCTTCGTCTGTTTTGCCCGAACCTGTGATGTCAAATTTTTGCAATCGTGATTTTACTGCCTGAAAAAATGCCACTTCGTCTTTTACATCCATTGCTTGTTCATTTGGAACAGCTATGGCAAATGCTTTTGAAAGATATGTTACTTCATTAATAAAACGTTTTTTACCGTCTTTCAAACTCAAAATATGTTCTTCGGCTGCCAGAATTATTTTTAATTTATCCTGCGTATCTGCTGTAAAATATTCTTTATATAAAATTTTGCCTTTTCTATTGATATATTTCACTTCCGGTTCTTCTGCCATTGAAACATAATCGTTTGAATATTCTGTTTCCGGCTTTTCCGCGAACATCTGAGAAACGACTTCTAATTTTTCAAGCATCAGATTAACTGCTTGTTCTTGTGCAATGAGCGGATCGCCTTTTCCTTCGCTATCTGAATAAAACGAAAGGGCTTTTTTCAAATCCAATACAATTCCCAAATAATCCACTACCAATCCGCCCGGTTTATCTTTGTAAACTCTGTTTACCCGTGCAATTGCCTGCATCAGGTTATGTCCTTTCATCGGTTTATCAATATAGAGCGTATGCAAACTCGGAACATCAAAGCCAGTTAGCCACATATCCCGCACTATAACGAGTTTTAATTCGTCTTCGGTGTCTTTCATACGGCCGGCAAGAATTCTACGCTCCTGTTTGGTGGTATGATGTTTTGCCAGTAAAGGTCCGTCAGATGATGCTGCAGTCATTACGACTTTTATTACACCTTTCCTTAAATCATTACTATGCCAGCCAGAACGAAGTTTGATGATTTTTTCATACAGTTCAACTGCAATTCTTCGGGACATTGCAACTATCATTACTTTGCCTTCAAAAACTTTTTGACGTTCTTCAAAATGCTGCACTATATCAGCTGACAAATGTTCAATACGGTCTTTACTTCCTATTAAAGCTTCCAACTGCGTCCACTTGGCTTTGGCTTTTTGGGTCTCTGTAAAATCTTCTTTTTCAAGTTCATGGTCCAATTCTTCAACAAGTTTTCTTCCTTGTTCACTTAAATTAATTTTTGCCAAACGGCTTTCATAGTAAATCCGAACAGTTGCACCGTCTTCAACGGCTTGAGCAATGTCATAAATATCCACATAATTGCCAAAAACAGCAGGTGTATTTTTATCATCTTTTTCTACAGGTGTTCCTGTAAAGCCAATAAAAGTAGCATTGGGCAAAGCATCACGCAGATATTTAGCAAAGCCGTATTTTATCTTTCCGGTTTCTTTATCAATAACCGCCTTAAAGCCATATTGCGTTCTATGGGCTTCGTCTGCAATTACAATAATATTTTTTCGTTCAGACAGAGTTTCATATTTTGAACCAGACACAAACCCTGCCCAAGTGTCGGGTTGAAATTTTTGAATAGTTGAAAAAACTACTCCGCCTGAAGCCACTTTTAATAATTTTTTTATATGTTCTCTGTTTTCTGCCTGAACAGGTTCTTGTCTTAACAATTGCTTGGAATTGGCAAAAGTGTCAAACAATTGGTCATCTAAATCGTTACGGTCCGTAATAACCAAAACTGTCGGGTTATTAAGTTTTAAAACGATTTTCCCTGTATAAAAAACCATTGATAATGACTTTCCGCTCCCTTGTGTGTGCCAGACCACACCGCCTTTTCTATTGCCTTGTTCAGACGAAGCTTGTAAAGTATGTTCTACTGCTTTGTTTACTGCGTAATACTGATGATAAGCAGCTATCTTTTTTGCAGTTTGAATGGTTATATGTCCGTTTTTATCTTCCTTTTTTGATTTATCAAAAACCGTAAAATGGCGGATTAAATCCAATAATGTCTCTTTATTAAGCATTCCTCTAATAAGCGTTTCCAACTGACTTATCAAATGTGATGTTTCTTTTTTTCCCTCTGCGCTTTTCCAAGACATAAAACGTGTAATACCTGCTGAAAGCGAACCTGCTTTAGCTTCCAACCCATCGGAAATAATAAGTAAACCATTGTAAACAAATAAATTTGTGATACTTTGTTTATATGTTTGTAATTGATTAAATGCTGATTTTATAGTAGCGTTTTCATCTGCCGGATTTTTTAACTCAATTACTACCAAAGGCAAACCATTTATAAACAGAATAATATCAGGACGTTTATTTTTTTTGTTTTCTACTACCGTAAATTGATTAGCAACAATAAAATTATTATTTTCAAAATTATCAAAATCAATAAGCCAAACCAAATCACCCCTTTGCACACCGTTTTTGCGATAAGTTACTTTTATGCCTTCGGTAAGCATACGATGAAATTGCTCATTGTTGGTGATAAGTTCCGGAGAGTTTAAACGTTGGATTTGTTTTATGGCATCTTCCCGTGCTTCTTTGGGAATAACCGGGTTTATTCTGTTTACGGCATTTTGTAAATGGTCAATCAGCAATACATCTTCATACGATTTTCTTTCGGATTTTTTGCCATCAGGTGCAATATCCGGAGCATAAATGTATTGGTAACCTAATTGTTCCAATAATTCTATTGCAAATTTTTCTATTTTATTTTCGGTTATTCTATTGCTCATCTTTTTTTACCGGTTATTCGTTTAATTTCCCTGTCAAAATCTGATATATAATTTTTATCCTGTATTACTCTATATTTATCATATTCATCTTCTGCTTTAATTTTGGCTTCTAATGCTGAAATCTTTCCTTTATCAAGCAAGATTGGATAATCTGACAATTCTAAAAATTTATCCAAAAACAGCACCCAATCTTTCATATTCATCACAATTCCACGATTTGCCCTGTTTTCTGCAAGGTCTAAATAGGCAGTAACTATTCTTTCAAGTTGTTTAAGATGCTGCTCTTCAAGGTAATTTTTTGCAATAATTATATCAGATTTCAATATTTTACCATCGGGGGAGTTTTTCCATGATTTTAAGCCCATAAATATTTTTGCTGCATCAGCTTCAGTATAAATAATTTCTGCAGCTGTTTTTCCCTGAATTGCCCAATGTAATTTATTTTGTGTTGTTGCAAAAAAATCTCTTGTTATTTTGTCATTTCTGTCGTAATCGGCAGAGAGTGCGTAGATGTCAGTAATTTTTTGATAAAACCTCCTTTCACTCAATCTGATTTCTCGGATTCGCTCCAACATTTCATCAAAATAATCTTTACCAAAATGTCTGATTTGCTTTAAACGTTCATCATCCATAGCAAAGCCCTTGATGATATATTCATGTAAAATTTCTGTTGCCCACTTCCTAAACTCTGTTGCTCTGTGGGAGTTAACACGGTAGCCAACAGCGGTGATGGCTCGCAGATTGTAGTATTTAACTTCTTTTTCTTGTGTTTTTCCTTTAATGGCACCGTGTTCAGTGGTATGTCGGAAAAACCGACACACCTGTTTCTCGTCTAACTCTCCATCAGAAAAAATTTTGCGGAGATGCTCTGTTATGGTACTTCTGCCTTTTTCAAAAAGTTGGCTCATTGCCTTTTGAGTAAGCCACAAAGTATCGTTCTGAAAAAAAACATCAATATTTACTTTTCCTGTGGCAGTTTGGAAAATGACAAAATTTGAAAATTTTTCTAATTGATTGTTTTTATCTTTCATAATTCTCCATTTTAAATTTGTTACTCTCTGCCTGTGCGTAAATACATTGATAACCCAAACGCTCCAATAATTTTATTGCAAATTTTTCTATTTTATTTTCGGTTATTCTTGTCATCACTAATTGCTATTCCTTTTACTTAAATCATCAATTACAGCTTGTAAAACTTGCCAGCTTATTTTGGCTGTGTGTTTATCTGGACTAAAACTGAGTAAATGCTGCTGATAAGGGTGAATAAAATTTCTAAAATCTCTTAAAGAATGGCTGAATTTCTTTACGTCAAGTCCAATAAACTTCTTTTCATAGGCTACATCAATTAGATTATTCAATGTCCAATAAGGAAACTGTTTTACTTTACTTTCTTTATCTCTGGGGGCTGCATTTGCAGTATTAAAGTCTCTTGGGGTTTTAGTAGCCTGATTTAATAAAATACCTTCTAATGTACTGCCACATAAAAATATTACTGACAATGAAGCATTTGATTTTAAACACTTTTGAATTTCTGTAATTCGTTGTTCTATTGTTTCAGTTAAGTCACCTAAATTCAATAATGACAAATCTATTTTTTTAAATTCCTTTTTCAAAAAATCATCTTCGGTAACTTCTTTCTTTATTGTAGGTGATTTAGCATCATTCCCAAGTAATTTATTTATGTAAGAAATGGCTAAATCTTTATCTTTTTGTTTTATATCTTCCTTTGCTTCTGCGTATTGTAATAAATTCAGTAAAACTTCTCCAACTTTTGTATCTGATTCTATTTCCCAAAAAGATCTAAGCCTTTTCATTTTAGAATCGCCATTTATACTGTATTTATCAGAATAAATAGGGATATTGAAATCTTTAAAGAATTCTTCAAATGTTCTATTTGAAAAATCTAAAACATAACCACCTCTATCAAATAGTTTCTCAAATAATTGTTTTTCGTTGAACTTTAAGTTTGCCATAATTATTCTTCGCTTTCAATAAATGCCTTGTATTCGTTTACATAGGCTTGTTTGTTATATTAAATAAAATTTCACTTGCATGAAACGAATAATCTCCCATTGCAAATTCTTCAATTGTATTTTCGGTTATTTTAGTCATAATTAAAATGGCAAATCATCAACTATTATAATTGATTTTGCCTCTTTATTTTTTCCTTCCACAATATATTTAGCCCTATCATAAAGTTCATCATAGGTTAATATTTCAATATTTCTACTATCAGTACGAAAAAGTTCAAATGTTTTCTTTTTAATTTTACATTCAAGGTCATTTTTTGACTCTTTAAGTTGCTTCCAATGACCAATTAATAAAATCACTTTTGAATCATATGCTTTTTGTGTAATAATATTTCCTTCTGAATTGTATTGTTGTTTATCTAATTTTATTAATCCTGATGCTTTTTGCTCAAGTATTTGTGAAACAGATTCAACAACATCATTTGACAATTTCCAACTATTTGACCTATTTTTTGCTTTTCCAAATAGTTCTGTTGATGGCTTTTTCATTTCAACAAAAGTTGTAAATCTTTTATCGCCAAGTAAATAATCTGCAATTACAGTATTAGAGCCATCTAATTCACCATCCGAGATATGAGCTTCCCGTTGCAATATTGATTTAAAACGATAATCAAGTCCATATCCAAATATCCATTCATTTTTTTCAAAAAAATATTGCCATACTTTTTCTTCTTTGCTTTTAGAAATTTTATTTTCATCTGCATAAATTTCCCAGTAATTTTCATTGTCAATTAACTTTTTAAAAATTTGCAATCCTCTTTTCCTAAATGATGTATTGACAATATCCTTTGAAGTTATTATACCTTCATCAATTAAATTTTCTACTATTTCTGCAGCTTTTGGTGATTCTTTTATGAAATTTTTAAAGTAACTATCAGAACTTACAATAGGATTCTCATCTAAATTTTTAAAATCTTCCTCTTTAATTTTAAAACTATTTGAATTTGAATAATCAATAGATTTTATTTTCCCAATAAAATTATAAAGTTTCTCTACAACTTCGGGATATAAACACATTTGTTGTTCACCACTATATGCTATTTTTCCTGTTTTTACATTTATTCTGGAGACATACAGAACCGGAACTTGTTTTTCTTGTTCAGTTTCAAGAATTGTTGCTTGTATTTTTTGTTTGCCACCACTAGTTTTATATAATGTTGCATTTTCTTTTTCCGATACAGCAAAACATTGTTGTTTTTCTTCTATAATTTGCTCGATATAACGTCCATTCCATTTTGTTTTTTTACTTACATAAATAGTATTTGGAATTTTATTATCATCATAATCCTTATTATACTTATTTTCACTCATAGATTGTATGTCCTTATTTATTAATTCTATTAAAATTTATTCTTATTTCCCCACTCATCAATTTTGGCAACAACGTATCCCGCATTTTTTCAAGGGTGCGGATTTGGGTTTTATTTTCCAGTATCTTATTAAAAATAGGATTAATTATTTGATTAAATTTTTTGATTAAATTTTCGGAAGGAAAAGAAAAATTTAAATAATTTATACTTGAACTTGCGTGCAAAATTACAGAACCTGTTGAATGAGATTTAATTAAATCTTGTATGTCTTTTGAACTAAAAATTAAAAATTTCAAACCTAAATTATTAAAAATATCATTTAATGAATAAATTTTTCTAATACCTGATGAATAAGCTCCCTCAATACCAAAAGTTATCTTCCCAATAGTACCATCAAAAGACATTATTAAGTCATTCTTTTTGCATTCTCTTTTTACTAAATGCTTACTTATATAAACCCCAGCATTTGGATTGAGCATGTCTCCAACTCTTTTAAATCTTATTGTACCGATTTCTTTCTCTTCTAAATAATTTTTACTTCCAGGTTCAAATCCTTTTTCAAATTCATAAATATCCTTTAATGGTCTTTCCTCCCAATCCTCCTTAGCCTCTTTCACAAACCGCTGTCTAAAAAGCGTTTCTGCCATTTGTTCCAGTGTTTTGTTTTGGCGGTGGAGCAGGTCTATTTTATCGTCTAAACTGCTAAGAACTTCGGCTATGGCTTTTTGTTCGGGGAGTGGAGGGAGGTTAATGTCAATATGGTCAAATGTAGTTTTTGTAATTGTATTAAAAACAGCACCATAAGAATTTGATAAAAGTAATGGAACTGTATTTTTCAACAAATAATAAAGAAAATGATTTTCAGTAATTTCATTTTTTGCATCAATTCCATAATTTGACTGATTAAATGCCATATCTTTACCAAGCATAGAAATAACACCAACCGTACCTCTTGCTGAAATAATTATTTGTCCTTTTTTTAAAATCTTTGTTGAACTTTTTGCTAAACCAAGTGCTGTTATACTTTTTTCCGTATTATAAACATATTTTTTTCCAATATTAAAATCTGTAACTGATAACCAAGGAATATCACCATTCCAATATTCTGATACTTTTGTTTTAGGTGTTCCTCCACCTACAATTTCTGCAACATCTCCCAATCTATATTCTTTCCACTCACTCATAGATTTTTTCTGATAAAAAACAATTCCTACTCTTTCAATATGTTCTAACAAGTCATTTTGTTTGATATGGTTGTAAATTGAAAGGTCAAAAGTATAGTGTAGGAGCAAATCGTCTAACTCCCAACTAATATCATTAAGTAGTTTTAGGTTTATTTTTTCACCAATTAAAGTAAGGTCAATGTCAGAGTTTGGTCTAAAATTTGCTTTTGCACGGGAACCATATAAAATAATTTTTTCAATTTCTTTATGGCTCTCAAATATTGCATTTATTTGGTCAATTATATTTTGTTCAAGTCCGTATTTCATAATTCATCTGAAAAAAGGTCGTTTTGTTTTCCGGAACTAAGTTCTTTCATTTTATTTTGAAATTTTTTAAATAGCGGGTAGTAATCATTAATTATCGCAACAAATATTTCTTTAGCTGTATCTTCATTATAGGTATGAGAAGTTTGGTTACGGCTCTTAATCATATTCATCCATACCTGAGCATCTGTTATCAAATTAATTTTAAAGGCTTCTCTCGTAGCGTCTCTTGAGCCTCCAATTTTGGTATTTCCTTGATATACTAAATAGTCTTTCATTACATTCCAAGCTAATTCGTGGGTGTATTCAAACCGTTGAATGGCTCCTTCAATTTCTAATTCAGATAATGAAAAACTGATATCATTAAAATTTTCTTCGTCCCAATCAGAATCTAAAGCATCTATAATTTCTTGTAGTTTTGCTATTGCTCTGTTATAATTAGCAAATCGTTGTTCCCATCTAATATCTTGTTTACCCATTATGATAGTTTTATTTTAGATAGATTATTATTAATTCTTTTATTTAAAATGGCTTCTTCTTTTATCTGTTTTTCAAATTCAGCTTTTAAACTTGTAAATCGTTCGTTAAAATCAAAGTCGTCTTCTTCATCAGCCAAACCAACATAACGCCCGGGAGTTAAAACATAATCCAATTCTTTTACCCGCTCTATGCTTGCTGCATTACAAAAACCTTTTACATCTACGTAATCACCATCAGGGTTTCGCCAGTTGTGGTAAGTGTCGGCTATTTTTTGAATATCTTCTTGTGAGAGTTCACGGGTTCTGCGGTTTATCAGATGTCCCATATTTCGGGCATCAATAAATAATATTTTGTTTCTGCGGTCTCTGTATTTTCCGTTGGCTCTATTACGGCTCATAAACCATAAAGAAGCAGCAATTTGAGTATTTAAAAACAGTTTGGCAGGTAGGTTTACAATACAATCAACCAATCCCGCTTCAATCATATTTTTTCTTATTTCGCCTTCACCGGAAGTTTTGGAAGTCAGCGAACCTTTTGCCAAAACAAAACCGGCTTGTCCGCTTGGTGCAAGATGATAGATAAAATGTTGTATCCAAGCATAATTGGCATTGCCTGTTGGCGGTGTGCCATATTGCCAACGACCGTCTTTACGGAGTAAATCACCACTCCAGTCACTTACATTAAAAGGTGGATTTGCAATTATATAATCTGTTTTCAGGTCTTTGTGAGCATTGTTCAAAAAAGAGCCCTCGTTATTCCATTTCACTTGCGAGCTGTCAATTCCTCTAATGGCAAGGTTCATTTTTGCCAGTCGCCAAGTGGTTTGGTTGCTTTCCTGTCCGTAAATAGAAATATCGTTTATTCTTCCTTGATGCTGGGTTACAAATTTTTCAGATTGCACGAACATTCCACCACTACCGCAACAGGGGTCAAAAACTCGTCCTTTGTATGGTTCAAGCATTTCAACCAATAATTCCACAACACTTCTCGGAGTGTAGAACTGTCCGCCTTTTTTACCTTCGGCAAGGGCAAATTCTCCTAAAAAATATTCAAAAACGTGTCCGAGAATATCCGCACTTCTTGATTTGGCATCGCCCAAGGCAATGTTTCCAATCATATCAATCAGTTCTCCCAAACTTGTCGGGTCAAGATTTTGTCTTGCATAAACTTTTGGAAGTACACCTTTCAATGATGGGTTTTCTTTTTCTATGGCATCCATTGCTTGATCAACCGTTTTTCCGATTGTTGGTTGTTTGGCTTTTGATAAAAGAAAATTCCAACGGGCATTGCTTGGAACGAAAAATACATTTTCGGCTTTGTATTCGTCTCTATCTTCAGGGTCTGCTCCTGCAAATTCTCCTTCTCCTGCTTTTAGTTTTTCAAAAAGTTCTTCAAAAGCATCGGATATGTATTTTAGAAATATTAATCCTAGAACAATATGTTTATATTCAGCAGCATCAATATTTTTTCGCAATTTGTCTGCTGCTTTCCAGAGTTGTTTTTCTATTGGTTCTTCATTATTGTTATTCTTTTTTGCCATTTAAATTTGTTTTTTATATCTGCAAAGATACATTTTTTTAATAAATTTTTCTATAAACCCAAATTGAACGATTTAGTTCTTATGATTATACAATAGAGCTATGGGTTAATATAAACAATTATTCATTTATATATATGTTTGTGCAAAGGTTTTCCCGTATGCACAATATTAATAAAATATTGTGCATTTAAGTTTTTGTATGCTTTTTATTTGTGCATATCTGCTTAGTAATGCTTAAAATACATTAAAATTTGTGCATTGTTTATCCTTTTAATATTTTATATAAGCCGATATTTTTAAAAATATATTCGTTGCCTATTTTTTCTTTATCCAAAATGCCTGCTTCTGTTAGTTTATTCAGATATTTGCTTGCAGTATTTCGTGAAGCAATGCCTTTTTCTATTAGAAAAGCATATTTGGAATACACCTGTATAAACAGTATTTCCAACAGTTCAAAACTGTAAATCTCTGGCAGTTGGTTTTGTATTTTCTTTTTTGTTTGGTTAAATAAATCAATAATACTCAATACTTTTTGTAATGTGTATTTAGATGTTTCTTCAATGGCTTTCAGCAAAAATAAAATCCAGTTTTGCCATTGGTTTTTTTCTGTTACTTCTCTTAAAAGACGGTAGTAGTCGTTTTTATATTCATTTATGTATTTTGAGAGATACAAAATCGGGTCGTCCAACAAATTATAAGCCGAGAGCAACAACACGTTCATTACTCTGCCTGTTCTGCCGTTGCCATCTTTAAACGGGTGAATAGATTCAAATTGATAGTGTAAAATTGCTAATTTGATAAGCGGGTCAATTTCATCATTTTTATTATTGGCAACCAAGAGCCAATTATTTAATTTTTCAATAATTACTTTTTTGCAACAAGGTGGCGTATAAATAGTAGTAAACGTATTACCAATATAAACAGAAAAATCACGAATACCGTCTTTTTTGTCTTTGATATTTTGATAAATACGTTCAATCAATTCAATAGAAAATTCGTTTTTATCTTTGATAAACAGGAAAGCGTCTGTCAGGGATTTGCCATATCTCAATACCTCCTTGGTGTGCGGGTCCGCAATGTTTTCAACCGTAAATGCTTTAAAAAGTTTATCGTGGGTAGTAAAAATATTTTCAATAGACGAACTGTCTTTCGCTTCCTGCAAAGTCAGTGAGTTTATGAATATTTTCGGATTAGGAATTGCTGATAATTGTCCTTTTAATTCTGCTAATGCTCTATTGGCTCTATTGGCTTGCTCGTAAATAGACAATGTCCGCCAGTATTTTTCATCAGGCAAAATTTCAGGCAAATTGTTATATGCTACGTTTGGATTAAAACTCATTTTATTTCTTATTTTTAATTTTTGTAAAAATATTAATAATTTGCTTGTTTAATTTTTATGATTATACAATAGAGCATCTTATTTATTCTGTCTTTCCCATTTATATCTTTTTTTATGATAATATTTTCAATCATTTTTAAACTCTATTTTAGACAGATTCAAGTTAATACGTTTATTGAGTTGTTTTTCAATTGGTTCCTCATTATTGTTATTTTTCTTCATTTAAATTTACTTTTTGTATCTACAAAAATACATTTTTTTTATAATAAAATCTTCTATAACCCAAATTGAACGATTTAATTTTTATAATTATACAATAGAACATCTTATTATCCTGTCTTTTCCATTTATATCTTTTTTAATGATAATGTTTTTAAGATTCTTTTTTAAAAGCATCATTTTCAGGTCTTTAGACAGGTCTTCGTTTATCTCAAAATATATTTTACCATTAACATTCAAATTTTTTAAAACAAAATCAGTAATAGCATTATAAAAAATAAGAGGATTTTTATCTGTTACAAACAATGCCTGCTCAGGTTCATAATTTAATATGTTTTTACTCATTGTTTTTTTTTCTGATTCTCTTATATAAGGCGGGTTGCTCAGAATAATATCAAATTTAGGAACATCTACTAAACAAGCATTATCATTAAGAATATCATAAACAAAAAAACTGACTTTTGCATTATTATGAGCAGCATTTTTTTTAGCTGTTTTCAAGGACTCTTTTGAAATATCGCAGGCAAAGACATTGGAATTTGTAATATTTTTTTTCAAAGTTACAGCAATACAACCACTTCCGGTTCCTATATCTAAAATATTTATTGTGTGTTTATCTGGATGATAAAAACATCCTGATTTATAATCATTTATAATTGTATTTATTAATTCTTCTGTCTCAGGGCGAGGTATAAGTACACTTTTGTTAACGATAAAGTCAAGTCCATAAAAGTTTGTTTTTCCTGTTATATATTGTATTGGCTTAAATTTTTTTAAATCCTTTACAGCTAAATTTATTTTTATAAGTTCTTTTTTATTTACTTTATATTCTGATTTTAAGATAACATCTGTTTTTGAAAAATTCAGATATTCTTTAAAAAGCAAATAGATAAAACTATCAATTTCTCTTTGAGCATATAAATCAGCTAATTCAATTTTTATAGTTTTTGTGATGTCTTTTATTTTACCAGATAAGAATTTCATACGCCGAAAATACAGAAAAAATGTATTTATTTGGTTTATAAAGAACTAAAATTTCGTAGAGGTGGGTGTTGCTTAAAATTTAGCCCCGTCCTGAAGGACGGGGCTAATGGTAATAAAATTTAATTTATGAATAATTTAGGTTAATGAATCAGGCAATTGCCTGACCAAAATTTGCAACCATTTTAATGGTTTCATTTATAACTAAAACAAAAAAAATCACTACTGACCGACTAAATTTTAAATAAAGGGGTACTTCCAAATGG
>CAZZDX010000016.1:0-20827 GCA_964653185.1 uncultured Bacteroidales bacterium | reverse complement strand
TTAATAATCATTCCTCTTGTTATATATTTTTTTACAAAGACCTCTTTGAAAAAGATAATCGTAATATTTGCTTTGCTAATAACAACTGTTATAATAGTAATATTTGTCCCCAAACTTTATTTACTTCCTGATGATTCGCAGACATTTTTTTGGCAAAATCCATTGATAGCTGAAAAAAATATATTTATCAGAATATCAACAGGGCTTTATGTTTTATTGTTTTATCTCAGATTACTGATATTTCCACATCCTTTAAGATTTTATTACGGATATGATATGATACCTGTTACAAACTGGTCAAATGTATGGGTAATAATATCTTTTATTTTTTATTTGTCAATATTTATTTATGCAATAGTTAATTTTAAGAAAAAGCATATATTATCATTTGCCATTTTATATTATCTGCTCACAATATCAGTATTTTCAAATATATTAGTTCTTGTAACAGGAATTGTTGGTGAACGGCTTGTTTACTTTTCTTCGCTTGGTTTTTGTATAATATTAGCATTTTTATTATTTAAAATTACAAAAACAGATATACATAAAGAATATATTCATTTTAAAAACATTAATAAAATAATAGTCCTGTTAGTAATGATATTAATACCTTATTCTATAAAGACAATAGCGCGCAACAGAAACTGGAAAGATGGCATAACTCTTTATTCTCACGACATCAAATATCTCAAAAATTCAGCAAAAGCCAATGACTTACTGGCAAGTGAATTATTTACAGAGATAACTCATAAAATAGGTTCATCATGGCAGACAAAAGACAGACATAAAATAAATCTTATGATAAAACATTATAACAGAGCTGTTAAAATATGTCCTGAATATTCTTATTCATGGAACAAACTTGGCTCTGTTTATTATATGATATTAGGACAATATGATGTTGCCATACCTTATTTTGAAAAAGCTGTTAAAGTAAACCCGAAATTTGCCAAGGCATATTTTAATCTCGCATATTGTCATGAAAAATTGACTGACTATGACAAAGCCATAAGATATTACAAACAGGCAATAGAATTAGAGACAAAATATATAAACCCTGTTTCACGGCTTGCTAATCTATACAACAAATTAGGGGATTTTGAGACCGCTGTTGATTTGAATAAAAAAATAATGAAAATAAATCCTGATACGGATATACCTTATGTTAATATGGGAAATTATTATCTGGCAAGGTATGACACTTTAACAGCAATAAAATATATTGAAAAAGCTGTAAAAGTAAATCCTCATAATTATGATATAATCAAAGAATTAGCAAATTATTTTTATACAAAAGGGGACTTTGTAAAAGCTGAATATTATTATAAAAAATTAAAGCACTGAATTATTAAAAAAATAGCAATAATATAAAATATCTGTAATAATTATATTTACGAGATTAATAATCCTACGGGGTAAAAGTAGCAAAACGACCGAAATATACACACGGTAAGTACAAAAAGTTTACCCCGTTAGAAAAAAACCTATCTTTAATTCTATTCTTTCTAAAAAAATTACCCGGAGGACTTATCATATCTCTAAGAAATAGAGCTTTCTAATAGGGTTAAAAGTCCATTTGATGAATTATAAATAAAAATATTTTTTGCTTTGTTTATAAAATTTTTTATTACTTTTGTTAAAATAAAAGTTACCACAAAAAAACAAAAAGTAACCAATAGATTCTAATATGGCATATAAAAGTTACCTTTGGGGTCAAATGGTAACCGTATAAAAGAGTTGGCGGTAAGGCTGACACGATAAATAAACTGAACGGGTTTTATGAGCAACGACAATTTGAAACAATATTTAAAAGAAGTTCAATATAAAGCTAATATTGCATCTAAAAATGCAGTTGCTCAGAGAAAACTTTCAAAACAGAAATACTCCTTTTCTGAGCAATCATTATCAGAACAATTAGTTATTTGGGACTATATTTGGAATAATTCGCCTGACTTTTGGACTCGTATCCAATCCTTTTTATATCTCGAATTACATATGAAAGATAATAGTTTTCTGCTTGATTCTTGGGAAATAATAAAGCATTGGCAAAAAAAAGTAAATGATTGGGGAAGTTGTGATGCCTTATCTAAAATTTACACAAAGATACTTGAAATAATTCCAGACAAAGTATTAGAACAACTAGAGCAATGGAACAAATCGACAAATCTTTGGGACAGAAGACAATCTGTTGTAAGTCTATTGTATTTCAGTAGAACTAAAAAGGTCATATTACCTTATGATACAATAATCCAGCTAATAGACAAATTACTTGAGGATAAAGAATATTATGTACAAAAAGCAGTTGGATGGTCATTAAAAGAATTGTACAATGTGTATCCATCAGAAACATTACAGTATTTAAATGAAAATATTCGAAAGGTATCGACAATAGCTTTTACTGCAGCGACTGAAAAATTGAAAAAAGATGATAAAGACAAATTAAAAATAAAAAGAAAGCCCAACCGCCAACACGCGGTATAAATAATAGCTATGGTTACAGGTATTCGTTGGTTTCGGTTTACGCTTAAACTTATCAGTATTCTGATAAGTTTAAAAGCCCGCAAACCGCTACTACTCATACCGCGGGAACGTTAGGTGCCATTATAAAAACTTAAAACAAAATATTATGAATAATATTAACAAATTAAAATTGGTTATGGTATTAGCATTATTAACATGCAATACATTATTCGGACAGACCCCCTCTGTGCTTCAGACCATTAACTATGAAACTCAGGGCGATTTAATCAGGTTTTATGGTATTTCGCTAACATATAATAACGCATTAAATGCTCTGGATAATCAGGATAGACATGCTTGGGAAGTCGATACAATTCTATCATGTAGAATATCAGATATTCGCTTGCCTCCGGGGACAGAAAGTTATTCATTAGTTGAAGGCGAAAGCGACTCTTTGTTAAATGAGTGTTTATCAGCATTAAATGCAAGCAATTCCAGAACTCATCCACCACAGTTTTCAAACCAACATCTCAGTTATCCAAACATTACACGATTTTCGCTTGGTAACGAACCTCCGATTCATGTAAATGACTTTGCCCCTTATGGTGGTTATGTAAATTGGGTGGTTAATATGCTTCAATATGCCGATACTACTATTACTTATTTTCAATCTGCGCAAGCTATTAAAATAATCAATATTGATGATCTAATACCTTCACAGCAAGTAATTCAACAAGCAACATGGGATAGTGCAAAAATAGCATGGACAAATGGAGATTTTGCATGTGCAGGTATTGCCACTACAGAGAAATGCAAAAATGTAAACACACGAATTATAAACACACTCAGGGCTGATTTAGATTTATATGCACAAGACTTTCCTGACGCAAAAATATGGTTCACAGAATGGAACCCATTCCAAGATTCTTTGGCGCAGGGTGAAAACGATTATTTGCAATTGGCTGTTGCTGAAATGCTTTTAAGTTGTGCACGGTTGTATTATGAAAGAAATGGGCAATTAGAGGCTTTGCATTATCATCAAGGATGGACTCAATGGAGTGGCGGTGGTCTTATAAATCTGGTTTCTGGTCAGTGGATATTAAGCAAAGGAAGTGAGGTATACAGAGACTTTGCTCCTTTATTCTATGGAAGATGGGGCGATTTTACTTACCTGGATACAGATACGAATCTTGTTATGGAGGCATTCATTACCGAAGACAACAGATATGCTGTGGCTTATGTAAACAAAAACTATTACAACCTAACAACGAGTTTAGGATTTACTACAAATGCAAGAAGTTATGGGGTAATTTACTATGATAGCGTAACTTCTGTTCAGTCCCCTGAATTACAAAAAAACTGCATTAGTCTGAGTCAAAACTTTCCTAATCCGTTTAACGCTGAAGCAATTATTAGTTGGCAATCAGAAACAGGCGGATTCGCTAAAATTGAGATATATGATGTAATTGGGCGAAAAGTTAAAACATTGGTCGACAGTTATATGCCTTCCGGCAGATATGAAGTGAATTTCAATTCGGGAGATATGAACTCAGGAGTTTATTATTATCAACTTCAAATTGGTAATTACAAAACATCAAAAAAAATGATGATACTTAAATAACTGGCACCTAACAAAGGCTATATGCAATAAGGGTTTTAGTGGTAATTCGAGCATTCTGCCCCGCTCAAAATTTCGTGCCGATGGATAGGATGGTAGCTCGAAATCTCTTACTGCATATAGCCTCGACCGTTATAAATCCAATATTCCATAAAACTTTATTTATTTTACATAATGCTATCTTATAATATTTTTTTTTATGTAATTTTGTATAAATTTTTGTAATGGAACAGGATATTAAAAATATAGATTTTTCATCTGAATGGGAATTTTTAACCAGCCGTAGTAGTGGCAAAGGCGGACAACATGTAAATAAGACCGAGACAAAAGTGGAACTAAGATTTAATATTCCTGAATCTAAAATTTTTACAGAAGAAGAAAAACAACGATTATTAAAAAATTTGCAAACAAAAATCACGAACCAAGGCATCTTGCAAATTACTTCTGATAATGAAAGGTCCCAGTATTTAAACAAAAAAGATGTTATAAACAGGTTTTATAAAATTATGGAAGAAGCACTCAAAGTATATGAAGAAAGAAAACCAACCACAGAACCGGAATATATAAACGAAAAACGATTGAAAGATAAAAAGATACAAAGTAAGAAAAAAAAAGAGAGAGAAAAGTATTTTGGGAAACAAATAGATGATTATACTTCAAGCGGTAATAATTTGAGCTAATTTATCAGGCATTCGTCAATAGCCGAAGATGGTTGCCTGAAAACAATTATAATTTTAACATATAGCCATTAATTGTCATTGATTGTCATTGATTGTCATTGATTGTTATTAGTTGTCATTAAATAGTCAATAAACCTGAATGACAGTGAGCGAAGCGAACAAATGGCAACAAATGACGGCGAAGCCAAATGACAGTGAGTAAAGCAAACAAATGACTATGAATGACTGTAATTTATTACGGCTCTATTGAGCTTGCCGAAGTGCAAAGTATAAATCAATCACCTTCAAAACGCAATCTTAAATCATCAATACTTTTAATTGAGCCGACAACTGTTAAAATATCTCCACGCCTGATTCTTGTATAACCTGTAGATATTATCATTTGTCCTTTTCGTTTTGTAGATAATATAATTATATCAGAAGGTATTCGTAAATCCCTTAATGTAATACCATGAATATCAGGATTTTTTATTTCAATATCAACAGTATCTTGGTTGTCTCCCATACCTAATAATAATGAAGTTGCCTGTGGTGAACGAACGTAATGGTCAAGTAACCGAATAATGGCTGTTGAAGGACAAACAATTAAAGCATCCAATTCCTGAAAACGATTATAATTGTAATAATTATTTACTCTTACAATAATTGATTTTGTTCCAAATTTTTCATAAGCTATTTTGCATATTTCATAATTTTCTTCATCGGTTTTTAAAGCAACAATTGTACTCACTTTATCAGCTCCACAATTTATTAATTCCTGTAACGAAAAATCATTTACCTTTTTAACACTTACATCTGAATAATCATTATAATCAAAATTTGTCCGCATAGTAATAATCTCAACATCCCAATTATTTTTTTTTAACTGCTGTGCCAGAGTATAAGATTGATTTTCTAAACCAAAAATTACAGCTTTCTGTTCACCTTTTATTCCATGTGCATGCAGATGTGATTCTTTTACATAATTAATTACCCACTTAAACAAAGGCGGTCCAATAATTTGATTAAGAACAATTACAGTTAACAAAATAGAAGCGAAATCACCTCCCCATGCAGGAAAAGTTCCTTCTACAACTGTCAATAAACCAATTGCTACACCGGCTTGTGTTATATATGGCATCCATCCAACTTTATTAAACCGCATGGTATCACCGCCTAAAGTTCCACCAACCAAAGAACCTATTGCCATTGTTGCTATTCGTAAAACAAACAATATTATAGCTATTGCCCACGAGCTTGCTATTACATCCAATGAAACAGATAAGCCCGTTAATGTAAAAAATACTAAATATATTACAGGAGTTACTTTTTTTACTATTTTTAAAAATTCTCTTCTGAATTTACTGTAATTTGTTACAATAAAACTAGCTATTATACATATTAATAAAGGTTCAACATAAAATTCAAAGCTAAATTGATTTTTACTAAATACTTTTATTAAATGTGCTAACACATAAATGCCATAACCTGACGCTAAAATCAAAAATGTTTTTATTTCTGTCGTTATTCGTAACGATAAAATGAAAATAAGTAGTTTCCCTAATAAATAACCTGTTAAAAAAGATGTTATTAATTCTGAAAAAAGGATTAATATTATATAAAAACTAAAATCAATTCCTTTAATCATTGTTTGAGCAATCGCCAGGCAAACAGTAAAAAGTATTATTACCAAAACATCTTTTAATACAGTTACTCCAAGAGCGGTTTGCGTAAAAGGTCCGCTTGCCTTTTGTTCATTTATTATTGCAATGGCAGAGACAGGTGAACGGGCTACAAATATGGTTCCTGTCAAAATTGAAATTGCTATCCTGCTTTCAACTGACATTCCTTGAGTAAAATGAATAAAATCAGTTAAAAAATACATGCCAACGCTACCGAGAATAAAAGTGAAAAATAATTGTCCGAAAGTCATCCATTTGATGCTTTTCATACGGCTGCGGAACTCACGAAGATACAATTCTGAGCCGGCTGCAAAAGCTATAAATGACAATGAAATATCATTTATAAAATCTAAACTTTTTATTGCTTTTTGTGGAACAAAATTTAATAAATACGGGCCGGTTAAAATACCTATAAATAAAAATCCTGTTATTAATGGTAATTTTATCTTAAAAAAAAGTTTTGAAATCTGATTTGACGAGACAACTATTATTGCAAAACTTATTAAATAAATTAATACTTCTGTAAATGTACTCATTATTATACTATTGTAATTTTATGTGTTTCTTTAAATAATTATAATAAAAAAAAGCCCTGAAAAATATCAGGGCTTTAGCATTTTTAAATATTTATTATTATTATTCTATAATAAAATCAACTCTTCTGTTTATATGATAGTTTGTAGAAGAAAAAGGATCTGATTTTCCTTTAGATTCAATACTTAATCTGTTAGATTCAATACCATAAGAATTTATTAAAATATCAGCAACAGCTTGAGCTCTTTTTTTGCCTAACATTTTATTATAATCTTCAGAACCACTTTTATCAGTATTTCCAACTAATTTAAGTTTCATATTAGGGTTGGACTTTAACATTTTAGCAACTGAAGCAATTTTTTCATGATTTAAAAATGATATAGATGTCTTGTTTACATCAAAAAAGACAGAAAGCAATACCGGTTCAGACCTCATTGACGAAACAACAGGTGCTATAGTAACCGGGACCGGAGCAACAGGTGGAGGAATAACAGATGATGCAATAGCAGGTGCTGCAGCAACAGGAATTGTTACACCCTGAAAATTAACAAGATTACCTTGCGGAGTGTTTGGCTCTGCATCTCTGCTGTCCGGAACACCATCAGCATCACTATCTAGTTCTTCCGACACATCCTCTTTACTTACATCATACGGCTTACTTGCATAATTTCTACTTAATTCGTCTATTTTATTATTTAAAGAACCTACCCTGTCTGATAAAGATTCTATTTTTCTGTTAACATCTTCTATAGCTTTAGCATTGTCATCAGCTTTTTTATTTTTTTCTGCTTCAAAATCACCAATATCAGCTAACTCTTTACTTGTTTCCTCTTCCAAAGGACTTATCCATTCCAAAGATTTTTTATTTTTACCAAATTTATATGTTATACCTATTGATGTATATCCATACTTATCTTTGGCAGTGTTTGCTTTTACATCAGCATCTAATTTATCTGTATAAACATTTCTTAATGTAGCTTCAATGCCTATATCTAATTTATTATTTATTTTATACTTAATTCCACATCCAATGGGTATAACTGTTTCAGTTGTCATTTTGGTTTTTGTTTCGCCATCTTCATCATATCCATAATCCTGTAAGAATTTATCAGTATCAAGTTCTCTCTTATATGTTCTAAAGTCAACAAGACCAATTCCAGCTAAAGCATAAACATTAATTTTTTTATTCTTAATATTTCTGACTAATAAATTACTTAAACTTATTGTAGCATTAATACCATATTCATAAATATTAGCTTCAAAATATTTATTACTTTTATTTTTAATTCCTGAAATTTTTCCCATTAAAAACTGTCCCTGCAATCCTAATATTGGTGTAATTTGTTTATTTACAGAAAAAGATCCTCCCCATTTTCTTTCAGTAATATTATCATTATTTACTTTATACCATTCTTGAATGTTATTATTGCTTGAAGGATAAAAATCAAACTGCCTTAAATCCCCATAAAATAACATTGAGCCAAAACTTGCACTTACCGACCAAGTATTATATTTTTTTACTTTGGTTGAATCATTCTGTTGTGCATATAAAGTAAGAGATGTAATTGATAATAATAATATTATTACCTGTAATTTAATTTTTTTCATAATAATGTTTTTTTAATTAATAAATAAATTTATTTTATTTTATATGTCTTATACATAAGTAGTTACATAATTGTTGCAAAAATAATAATAAAAAAGTAATAAAAAAGTTTTTTTTTAAAAATTTTATTACTTTTGGCGTTTTGTTAATTATTTTTAACAAAAAATATTAAATATTGTTTTGTATAATTGAACAAAATTTTTATACATTTGCCAATATTATAATTAATGTTATTTATATAAAAAATAAATTTAAAATAAAAATATGAAAAATTTAAAAATTTTTGCAACAATACTTGTTGTATCAGTATTTATCACAGGATGTGCAGGACTAAAAAAAATGATAAAAGATTATAATACAGTAAGATTTGACACCACACCAAAAGTTCTTGAAACTAATGGTGGAAAGATTGCTGTTGAGGTAAAAGGAAAAATTCCGCCAAAATATTTCCATAAAAAAGCTATAGTTGATTTTACTCCGGAACTTAGATATGAAGGTGGCTCTACAAAATTAAAATCAATAACACTAAAAGGAGAAAAAGCATTAGGCGATGGTATTATGATAATAAAACAAACAGGAGGTTCCTTTACTTATAATGATATTATTGATTATAAACCTGATATGAATAAATCAGAACTTGGTGTTGTTCTTAAAGCTAAGCTTAAACCAGACCAGGAATCAGTAGAATTAGGAAGCACAAAACTTGCTGATGGCGTTATATATACTTCTGAAAGAATTGGAAAAGATGAAGATATATATTTGGCAGAACATGAATATGAGAAAGAAACAATACTTTCAGAAAAAGCAAATATTTATTTTGAATATAATAAATATAATTTTAATAAAAAACTTACTCTTAATGAGGACCAGGAAAATTCTGAAAAATTAAAAACATTATGCGATTTTATAGATAAAGGATGGAAAATAAAAAATATAGATATAAATGCATGGGCTTCACCAGAAGGCGAAGAAACACTTAATGCAAAACTATCTGAAAACAGGTCAAAGACAGCTGATAAATATTTGAAAGATGAAATAAAAAATAATATTAAAGAAACAGAGGAAGAAACACCTTTTAACGTTGTTGCAAAAGGAGAGGACTTTGAAGGATTTATGAAAGCTCTTAATGCTTCTAATATACCCGACAAAGGAGCTATAAAAAATGTTATTGAATCTTCAGCAACAAAATATGAAAGAGAACAAAAAATTAAAGATATGACAGTAATATATCAGGAAATTGAAGATATGCTCTCTGTATTAAGAAGATCTGAAATATCAGTATATTGCTATGAACCTAAAAAAACAGACGAAGAAATAGCAACATTATCAACTACTTATCCTGATTCTCTTGACAATAAAGAACTTTTATATGCAGCAACATTAACTAAAGATTTAAACACTAAACTAAAAATTTATACAGAAGCAACAACTGTTTATCCTGATAACTGGAAAGGATATAATAATGCCGGCTATGTTAGTTTAGAACTTGGCAATGTTGATGATGCTATTTCTTTTTTAGAAAAAGCTAATACATTATCTCCTAATAATGGAATTATATTAAATAACTTAGGAGTTGCCGATGCTTATAAAAAAGATTATGAAAATGCACAATCATATTATGAATCAGCTGCAGAAAAAGGTATTGACGAAGGATATAACAAAGGTATAATACTAATAACAAAAGGTGATTATGCAGGAGCTTTAGCTTCTTTTGGAGACAAAAAATGTACTTATAATATTGCTTTGGCACAACTGTTATCAAAAAATCCTAATGGTGCTTCTGAAACATTAAAATGTGCTCCTGAAAGTGCAGAGTCATTTTATTTAATGGCAATAGCAGGTGCTCGTACAAAAAATGCTTCAATGATTTATGAAAATCTTAAAAAAGCTATTCATAAAGACCCTAAATACAGAGAACAAGCTAAAGATGACAGAGAATTTATAAACTATTTTGATGAAGCAGATTTTCAGTATTCTATTAAATAAATAATTTCTGTTTTATGTGTTAATTGTAAAGTTTATTTTTAGTGAAATCGTTCCCTGATAAATGTAAGATTTATAATTCAATTAGTTCACTACATTGTTCCAAAAACAAAAAAAATCACCCCTTTGGATAATTAAAATATCCTACGGGGTAAAGAGGAATAAAATTTTATAAAGTATAAACCGTTGGTCTTTGATATAGGGCTTAAAAATGGAACTTTTAAATAATTACGTTCCATGTATATCAGAGTTATGGGCAATACAACAATTACAATAAAACGAGCACCGCCATAAAATATAAAAACAGAAGTAGTTTTTTTTAATAATCTTAATTAATCATTAAAAATTAATATTATGATAACAAAAAAAATACTAATACTAATTTTTATTTGTATAGGTTTTATTGCTAAATCTCAAACTCCAAGTGAAGATCCAAATCATTATGTACTTGACACATATGATGATTTTACTTTATTTAACTCAAATTTATGGAATGCTGTACCAAATAATACTTGGGGATTAGAAACATATAGTGCAAATAATGTTACAGCTTCAAATGGAGTATTGGAGTTAAAATGTGAAAAAGTTGGAAATGATTATATTTCAGGAGGTATTGAAACAGTCAATAAAAAAGCTTTCTCATATGGATATTTTGAGATTGAAAGTAAATTACCATTAAGCGGTATCCGTGGACCATGGGGTGGTTTTTGGATGCATACTGGTGAAGGTGGATGGGATGAAATTGATGTTTTAGAGCCAAACGGTTGCGATTGCGAATTAGGAACACAATTCCATAGTGGTGTGTTTGCAACTCATGGAGGAACAACTAGATCTTATGCAAGAATATATGATGGTTTTCCAAATTTATCCTTTAATTATAATAAATATGCATTAATATGGACACCTAAATATGTTCAAGTTCTTGTTAATGATGAAATTTTATATGAAATAGTTGATCCATTATATGTTCCTTCTCATCCAATGTTTGTGTTTTTAACTTTTCAGATTGACCCATATGGCTGTGCTCCTAACACATCAACTTTTCCTACGAAATATTGGAGATATAAAAATTTCAAATATTACAGGCTAAAGACGGATTGTTCAAATGGTATTATTCAAAATAATTTTAACTTTAGTAATCATGACTATAAGGTTCAAAAGTATTATTCATTGAGTAATTCAACTATTCCAAATAATTCAAACATAGTACTTAGAGCTACTGATTATATTGAGTTAAATGGAATATTTACAGTTCCTCTAGGCAGTACTTTTACGGCAATAACCCATTGTAATACTTGTCCTAATTAAATAAAACAAATTATTAATTTAAAAAAACTAAAAAGATGAAAACAATTATAAAAATTTCTTTGTCGCTAATTATTTTAACTTTTAGTACAAACAATGTATTTTCTCAACTTCGAGTTGAGAACGATGGTAGCCTCTATGTTAATTCCTATGGAGGCAACTGGTGTAGAGCAAATTGGACAAAAGTTCATTATCAAAATTCTTGTGCTTATCACCTATGGAATACATATTATAATCAAGATGTATTTTATGTTAGAGGTGATGGATACGTTTGGACTAGTCATGGTTTTTTAACAGCCTCTGATTCAGCATTTAAAACAAACATTGAAGATTTAGATTCATCATTAAATAAAGTAATGAGTTTGCGAGGAGTGAAATATAATCGTAAATATTTTGTTAATATTCCAATTGATACAAATATAACTTCTCTTTCAGGACATTCTGAAAATATTGTTGAACAAAAACTTGAACCCACAGAATATGGTTTAATAGCACAAGAAGTAGAAAAAATTGTTCCAGAAGCAGTCGTAACTCTATATGATTCTACAAAAGCTATAAACTACACAAGTCTCATACCTGTTTTAATAGAAGCTATTAAAGAACAACAGATTCAAATTGAATCATTAAAAGAAAATCTTGATATTTGTTGCAATCCGAATAAAAATTTTAAAACAAAAAGCATCAAAACAGATATTGATACAACATTAGATACAAACAAAGACAATACTTGTCAGTTATTTCAAAACAACCCAAATCCATTTAATTCTACCACAACAATAAAATATATGTTGGATAAAAACGTCGATGATGCACAATTACTGATTTTTAATATGCAAGGAACATTAATCAAGTCTTATAGGAATTTATATGTTGGGACGGGAGAAGTAATCATCAATTCAGGAGAATTAAATGCTGGTATGTACATTTATTCTCTTATTGTTGATGGTAGAATAATTGATACTAAAAATATGATACTAACGTATTAATAAAAAAATTTAATTATGAAAATTATTTATATATTATTGATGACATTTCTTCTTTTTAGTTGTAAGAAAGAAAATATTCAAGAAGAAGATGATTACAGAAAACCATATACCGGATTATTTTCTTTTTCAACAATAAAGAGCACAATGGTTATGTGTTATGACACTTTACCTCCTTGTATTAATGGGTGGGAAGAAATTAATTTTGATACCATAAACTTCTCTAGTAATGTAACCTTAATTGACTCTAACAGGATAAGAATTCTATTCGGAGATGATATTATAGGAATTGATGATGGTGGCGATACACTTAGCCAAGAACTTTTGCCTATACTATTGTTAAATGATAGTTTATCATTACCAGAATATCCAATAGGAGGACACAATAATTTTATTGGATTTTACTCAAATTACGATACAATAAAAATTTATTTGCAATTTGGGTTTGGAAATGGGGGATATGATAAATACGAAGTATTAGGAATAAGAGAAGAATAAAGTAAAGACCATAACAAAGGCTATACGTAATGCGGGTTTCAGCGTAAATTGAACGATTATGCAAATAATGAAATTTAGTGGTAAAATGAAAGTGAGATGCTTCGGAGTCGCCAACTTCTTGTAGCTGCAAAACGTTACTGCCAAGCAAAACATACACTTTGCATAACAAGACACTAAAAAGTAAAATATTTTTTGTATCTTTGATTTTTAAAAGATAATAATATGGAATTAAGAGTAAATATAGATTATAAACAGATACTTGGATTGATTTATCAACTACCTAAAAGGGATATTGAAAAATTGACAATTATACTACAATCTGAGATTTTATCAAAAAAATCAACAAGGTCAATACAAGAACTGATTCTTAATGCACCAACCTGGTCTGATTCTGATTATCATTATTACCAAAAAACGAGAAGTCACATAAATAAATCAAGGATTGCATGATTTTGTTAGATTCTTCAATATTGATTGAATTATTCCGCAAGAAAGATAAGAAAAAAACTTTGTTTTATAATCTTTCACAATCAGCCAAAGATTTATCCATTTCAACGATAACCTATTATGAAATAGGTATAGGAAATAGAAAATCACATTTTGATTTTTGGGATTCATTATGTAAAAATTTAACTGTGATTCCATTTGATAAAACTTGTTCAGACACAGCAATTGCTATTTATCTGAATTTATTGAAAATAAACAAAATGATTGATTTAGCTGATATCCTGATTGGAGCAACGGCATTAACACATAATATTCCAATTGCAACTTTGAATGTCAAACACTTTGAAAGAATAAAGAGTCTGGAAATATTGAAATAATGCCATGCGATAACAACGGCTATATTTAATGCGGGTTTCAGTGTAAAAAATAAAGATTATGCAAGTAATGAAATTTAGTCACAAATTGAAAATTAATTGTTCCAAAATCCCGCACTACGCATAGCCAAATCGTTATACCAATAATTTATCCGTCTTTAGTCAGACATTTGCCCGATTATTTTATCAGTAAGTTTTACAAGATTTATGCCATTAAAATTACCGGAACTCATCATTAACAAATTTTTATTATCCCAGTTTATTTTTAATAATTCATCAACCATTTTTGATGAGTCGGTAAATACTTTTAAATTTTTAGTTTGAAATGCATCTTTTACCTGATTATTAGTAATAGCAGATAATTTTTTTAGTTTGATAGCATGAGGATTAAAATAAACTACCGGTATATCAGCTTCATCCATAGAATTTTTGTAATGTTTTAAAAAATTTTTATTTAAGCTGCTAAAAGTATGAAGCTCCATACAAGCCACTAATTTACGAGCAGGAAATTGCTCTTTTACTGCTTTTGTGCTTGCTTTTAATTTTGACGGAGAATGAGCAAAGTCCTTAAATATAGCAGTATTATTATTTTTTGCAATAAGTTCTAATCTTTTTGAAGCACCTTTGAATGAGCTTATAGATTCATAAAATTGTTTGTCGCTAACTCCTAATTCATTGCAGATATATTTTGCTCCATTGATATTCAATAAGTTATGTTTCCCAAAAACCTGTAATGGTATTTTTTTACCGTTATTAATTAAATAAGTTATTCCTTGTTCTGTAATATATTGAGGAAGAGAATAAGGTATCTTTTTAATGTTTTTTTGTGTTGCTCCAATAACTTTACATACTTCTTTATCTTCTGCACAATATACAATGGTTCCTTTATCTGTAATTAAATCAATAAATATTTTAAATTGTTCAACATAATTATCATAAGTAGGAAAAACATTGATATGGTCCCATGCAATACCACTTAATAATGCTATATCTGGTTTGTATATATGAAATTTTGGTCTTTTATCAATAGAAGAAGTAAGATATTCGTCTCCTTCTATAATCATATATTTAGCATTATCAGATAATTTTACCATTACATCAAATCCTTTTAGTTGTGCGCCTACCATATAATCACAATCTATGTTATGATAATTAAGAGTATGTATTATCATTGAAGTTATGGTGGTCTTTCCATGACTTCCGCCTATAACAACACGTATTTTATTTTTTGATTGTTCGTATAGATATTCAGGGAAGGAATAAATTTTTATTCCGAGGTTTTGGGCTTTTATTAGTTCAGGATTATCATCTTTGGCATGCATTCCAAGTATGACAGCATCAAGGTTTTTAGATATATTGGACTTATGCCAGCCCAATTTTTTAGGTAATAAGTTATATTTTGCTAATTTGGACTTTGAAGGTTCAAAGATTTCATCATCAGAACCGGTTATGTCAAATCCTTTTTTATGTAAAGCAATAGCAAGATTATGCATTGCACTTCCTCCTATTGCTATAAAATGAACTTTCATATTAATATACCCTTTATAAATTTTTGTGGTTCTCTATTTTCTTATATTTTTTTAAGATTACTAATTTTAGAATATATCAAATTTTTTTTCACAAGATTTTAGTATAAAGGATATTTTATATTTTAAAAGCATTAAGATTGTTTATCTCAAAGTTATTAATATAATCAGCTTTTTCAAGGTTCTCAGATTTCATCTTATTAATAAATACCTGTGCAGAACATTTGTATTTATTATCTCTGTCAGCATCAAACAACAGCAAGTATCCCATAATAATATTTCCTGTCATTTCAACAAGGCGACGGGCATGAAAACTTAAATATTCTTCATCTTTTGTTTGGCTTACTTTTTCAACAGTATCAGAATATTCATTAGTCATAGATATAAGTATATTTTTTAAATATTTTAATTCATCATTTATATGTATCAGTTCATATTCTTTTATTTTTTTGAGGAAAGAGCCATTATATACACCTCTAACATCTTCAATTACCTGTAATTGTGTTGTTCCTTCATAATTAGATGTTTTACATGTATCACGATATAATCGTTCAGCAGGAAAATCTTTCATATATCCTGTTCCGCCATGAATTTGTATAGCATCGTAAGTAATTTTATTGGCATATTCGCTTGCAATACCTTTTAATAAAGGCGTATAAATATCAGTTAATTTTTGATAATATTTTAATTCTTTTCTTTTTTCAGGTTCTAAATTTTTTTCTTTTTGAATACAGTTATATATTTTATGAATGTCAGTAAACCTTGCTGTTTCATAAAGCAAAGATCTTATTGCATCTATTTTGGCTTTCATATCGGTAAGCATCTCATAAACAGCAGGAAATTTTATAATTTTTTTTCCAAATTGTTCTCTTTCATTGGCATATTGTAATGCTTCTCTATATGCGGCTTCGGAAATGCCAAGAGATTGGGCACCGACATCTAAACGGGCAGCATTCATAAGAGATATAACATATTTTATAAGTCCAAGTTTACGTTCGCCTATTAATTCAGATGGAGTATCATTAAATATCATCTCACATGTTGGTGAGCCATTGATACCGAGTTTATGTTCTAATCTTCTTATTAATACGGTATCTGTCTTTTCAACAACAAACATAGACAGACCTCTTGCATCAGTAGTATTTTCTTCGCTTCGTGCAAGCACTAATAAAATATCTCCATTTCCATTAGTAATAAATCGTTTTACACCATTTAATCTCCAGCATTCATTTTCCTGGTCATAAGTTGCTTTTAGTTGTACTGCCTGCAAATCAGAGCCGGCATCAGGTTCTGTTAAAGCCATTGCTCCTGTCTTACCTTTTACAAATAATGGCAGCAATCTGTCTTTTGTCTCTTGTGAAGCAAACTCATTAATGGTCTCACCACAATCTTGTAATCCAAAAATATTAACAAATCCTGCATCTGCTCTTGACATAATTTCTCCAGCCATAGCATAGGTAGTTGTTGGAAGATTTAAACCACCATATTTACGAGGCAAAGTAAATCCCATAAGATTTGCCTTTTTAATAGCATCAAGATTTTCAATAATGCCTTGTGCATATATTACTTTATTATCTTTTACAATATTACCTTGCTCATCAGTCATTTCTGCATTAGGAGCAATAGTATCTGCTGATATCTCTCCGACAATTTCAAGGACTTTTTCATAACTGTCAACAGCATCTTTAAAATCAAAAGGTGCATAATCATATTTATCTTTATCAGCAAAATCTCTTTCTTTTAATTTTACTATTTCCTCCATTAAAGGATGTGATAAATGAAATTTTATATCCTGATTGTCTGTATAGAAATTAGCCATTATCTTTATATTTAAGAATTAAAATTAATAAAAAATGTTTTAATTATTTAGTTCCGACAAGTCAAAAATTATCGGTATTAATATTTTGAAGTTTAAAATTTCACGCTAAGACGTCCCGATACAGTCATTCTTCCTTACGGGATAAACAAAGTCGCCAAGAATACTTTTATCTTTTGTCTTGAATATTTTTTTATTTAGAATTTTCTTTATAATATTTAATCATTTTGGGTATTATTTTAGACAAGTCGCCTGTAATAGTATAATCTGCTATTTTATTAACAGGAGCATTTTTATCAATGTTTATAGATATAATTTTTACAGATTGTTCCATACCGGCTCTATGTTGTACTGCGCCGGATATTCCACAGGCGATATAAAGTTTGGGATGCACAGTAATGCCACTTTGTCCTACTTGTCTTTCTTTTTCAGCAAATCCAGCATCAACAGCTGCTCTTGAAGCACCTACTTCTGCTCCAATAAGTTTAGCTAAGTCAAACAAAATGCGAAAGTTTTCTTTTGAGCCAACACCATATCCGCCAGATACTATTATCTGAGCATCTTTTATATTAATTTTTTGTTTTTCTATATGTCTTTCAATAATTTTTACAACAAAATCACAATCATTCAAATATTTATCTACATCTATTTTTTTTACTATTCCTTTGTAATTATCCGAGAAAATTTCTTTTTTCATAACGCCTTCTCTAACTGTTGCCATCTGTGGACGAGTGTTGGGATTAACAATTGTAGCAATTATGTTTCCTCCAAAGGCAGGACGAATTTGATAGAGAATATTTTTATATTGTTTTTCTGTTTTCTCTTCAGTATAATCGCCTATTTTAAGGTTTGTGCAATCTGCTGTAAGTCCGCAAAGTAAAGAAGATGCTATTCTTGGAGCCAAATCTCTGCCTATTGGGCTTGCACCAAACAATACAATTTGTGGTTTTTCTTTTTTTAATACTTCTCTTACTATTGATGCATGTGGTAGAGTAGTATAAGGGAAAAGTTTTTTGTCATCAGCAATATGGATTATATCAACACCATAAGGAAACAATTGCTTTTCTATTCCATTGAGATTATTGCCAATTACCAATGCTTCTAATTTGCAATTAATTTCATTAGCTAATTTGCGTCCTTTTGATAATAATTCAATGCTAATATCAGCTATAGAATTATCTTCTGTTACTTCACAATATACAAATAAATTATTCACAATTAATTAATATTTTAAAATTTAAAAAATAAAAAAAATATCTATAATATATCAAAATTATTTAACCGATTATATGACTATTAATTAGTTCTTTCATTAATTCTTCTATATCATTATTATTATCTGAAAGTATTTTTGATTCTTTTTGTTGTAATACAACATTTTCAATTTTTTTAACTTTTGTAGGAGAACCTGATAGTCCGAGTCGTTCGGACTTAGCATTTAAATCATCTACGTTCCATTCTTTAATTTTAAGATAAGGTCTTTTATCATATAATTCCGTATAACTTATTGTTTTGTCTTGTAATTCTGAATTGGTATTAGAATGTTTAAATTTCATTACCAGTTTTGAATTTCTTGCTCTGCATTTTGGTGCTGAACTATTTACAGTAATTAATACAGGCATAGGAGAAGTAACTATTTCTATTCCTCTTTCAAGTCGTCTTTTTACAGTAATTTGTTTATTATTTACATCTAATATTTCTTCTGCATAAGTAATTTGAGGTATATCTAATTTTTCAGCTGTCTGTGGTCCTACTTGTGCTGTATCACCATCAATTGCCTGACGGCCGGAAATAACAATGTTAAAAGGTTCTAACTTTTTTATTGCCAGTGATATAGCATAAGAAGTAGCAAGTGTGTCTGAGCCGGCAAATCTGCGGTCTGTTATCAAATAACCTTTATCTATTCCTCTATATAAAGATTCGCGTATAATATCTGCTGCTCTTGGTGGTCCCATTGTCAGTAAAATTATTTCTGCACCTTCAATGCTTTCTTTTATTCTGATAGCTTGCTCTAATGCGTTCATATCTTCCGGATTAAAGATTGCAGGTAATGCTGACCTGTTAACAGTTCCATTTTCTTTCATAGCATCTTTGCCAACATTTTTTGTATCCGGAACTTGTTTAGCTAATAGTATAATTTTAAAACACATATAATATTTTATTAATGTTATAAAGAATTGGCAAATTTATAAAATAAGTTTTCTTAAGCAAAAAAATATTATTAAAAGATATTTTTATACTGCTTTTAAGGGTACTTCTATTAATTCATTTCTTTCAAGAAACAAATATTTTGTCGAAGTCAGATTGTTTATTATATTTGTTCCCTTTGGGTTTTCAGAGTTTCCCATATACTTCTTCAGATTTTCTTGCATTATCCCGATAGTGCTTTAAAAATCTTCCTCGTCTATGGGAAACTCTGAAAATCTTGATGCGAATGAATTAATAGAAGTACCCTTAATGAATTTACAATTTTTTTATAAGTGATATTCACTTTATCTATAAAATAATAGAAACCCCTTACAACATTTTTTTTTAATAAACAATAGCAAATTTATTTATTTTTAATTTTTTTTTAGAAAAACTTTGTAATAAAAAATTAATTATATCTTTTTATAAAGCAATATCACACGCAATATATTCTAATGATTTGATTTTTAATGAATTAATATATATAAACATAAAAATTTGATTCTTTCTTATTTTGAGTGGGTAATTGTTTTGTTTTATATATTTTTTATTCCATTATAATTTTTTTATTACGTAGAGACGAGGCATGCCTCGTCTCTACTGTCCTCACATTATTAATCTTTTTATTCTGAATAATTAACAATAATAAAAATATATAGATTAAACTTATAAGCTAATACTTCTCAGGCAACTGACTGATCAGGGTTGTTGAAGTATCGGCACAAGTTTTGGAAAATTTGTAAAATTATTTACCCACTCAAAATAAGAAAGAATCAAATTTTTATTAATATTGATTTTTCAACACTTAATTTGCGAATAAATTATGATGGTTGCTTTTACAACAAATTTTTTTAATAAACAATAGCAAATTAATTTATTTTTAAATTTTTTTTATAAAAACTTTGTTTCTGGAAATTTGCTATATTCTTTTTATAAAGCAATATCACACGCAATTATATTCTAATGATTTGATTTTTAATGAATTAATACAAAAAAATCAATTTTTATCTTAATTTAAAATAATAATTTATTTTTCAATATTTACTTACTAATGAATAATGATTATAAACAAATTTGGCAAGATTGTTTGAAAATTATCAAAGATAATATTAATTATCAAAGCTATAAAACATGGTTTGAACCTATTGA
>CAZZDX010000015.1:0-20832 GCA_964653185.1 uncultured Bacteroidales bacterium | reverse complement strand
CAATAATAAGCCTTTTAGAAAATTTAAGCATTAAAAATGTCCTTTAAACCTAAAAAACAGACAATTTATTAAACTTAATTTTCATAGATTTAATTAAATTTTTCCTTGCCAGTTTGGGTTGATAATTATTCCAGAGATATTTTTTTGCGAGATGATGATAATTAAGTAATTTTTTTGCCTTTTTCAATTCCTGCAAGAGAGTGTTTTATATCACCAAGACGTTATTGTTAAAAAATAGGTTCAATATTTTTGCCGAGAATTTTGTTTATTTTTTCTACTAATTGAATAAGAGTAAATTTTTTTTAACAGGCAATATATTTTTAATATATCCTCTTATACCTTTGCCTTTAATTCTGAAATAATCTAATTCTATACCATTTTTTTTAAGGGATTCTCCTTGACTTTTTACAAAAGGTGCTATTTCAAATTCTTTGGAATTACCACTGCAAACAAATAATATTTTCATTTTACGAAAAATCTAATTATTTTTTAAGCCATCATTAAAATCAAAAAAAACGGATATAATTATGAATTAAATATTATTAATGAATTTATTAATCTTATCAGAAACAATATGATAATCCAGATTCTTTTTCATCCAGCAAAATCCATTTTCTCCTATTTTAGTTGCTTGATTTTTGTTTTTTAATAAATACTCAAACCCTTTAGAGATATTAACAGGATCTTCAGGGTTTACGAGAATAGCTTGTTCATTATTATTAAAATATTTTGGTATGTCTCCTACTTTCGTAATTACAACGGGTTTTTTGCAAGCAAAATATTCTCCTAATTTTGTGGGGAATCCTGCTTCGGCAAATATACCTTTTGGACGTGTAAGGGCAAGAATATCGCATGAGTGCAATAGAAAAGGTATCTTTGCAGATGGAACAAGACCTGTAAATGTTATATTATTTATAACATTTAATTTTAAGGCATATTTTTTTAATTTTGGGATAATTGTTTTCCCATTTGTAATATCACCAATTATTAACAAATGTGTATTTGGATATTTTTTTAAAAGAATTTGAAAACTATTTAGCAAATCAATAACTCCGTCTTTTTTTGTTGGAGTACCAACATAACCAATAGTCCTTTGATCTTCCTTAAACGGGAGAATTTTGCTTGGCATCTCAAAATTTTTACTGTCAATAAAATTTGGTTGAATAATAATTGATTTTTTATATCTAACTTTGTTGATTAAAAAGTTTTCTAAAAAAGTTGATAGCACAATTAATCCGTCAACGTGTTTTGATAAAAATCTTATTCCTAAATAAAAATCATACCATTTAATTAGTTTTAAAGAAAAAATATTTTTTTTTGGTTTTTCATAAAATTCAGGTATAATACATATTGTCTTTATTTTAAATATTTTGCCTGTAAACAAAAAAAATAAATCCGAAGATAATGTAGTATTGTATTTAATAATTACATCTGCTTTGTTTTTTCTCTTTTGTTTTAATATATAAAAATAGAGATTAATTGGTCCTATAACATTGTCAATTAATTTGCCAACATAATTTTTGGGGTGATTTGTATAGCAAAAATGTCTATATACAACAGAATCAATTTTAGCTTTTTTCTGATGATTTTTTTCTACATTATTACCATAATAAATTCCTTTTGGCAATAAAACTTCTATATCATTTCCTTTTTCAGACAATCCAAGCGAAAAGTTTCGCAGTAAATTAGCAGAAGCACCACCATAAGGAAAATTACCATAAGTGATTAATTTAATATGTTTTTTATTTTTTTTCATGAATTTTTCTCCACTCATTACTCAATTTTTTTGCTGTACACACAATTCTTTCTGCAGTTTTTCCATCCCCATAAGGATTTATTGCTCTTGCCATTTTCTTATATTCATTTTCATAATACAAAAGTTTTTCTGTTTCTTTTACAATTTTTTCACTATTTGTTCCAACTAATTTGGCAGTTCTTTCTTTTATTCCTTCTGATCTTTCTGTTGTATCTCTCATTACTAAAACAGGTTTACCCAAAGACGGTGCTTCTTCTTGAATTCCCCCTGAATCTGTTAGAATTAAATAACTTTTATTCATTAGAAAAACAAACGGTTCATATTCCAGCGGTTTAACGAGATAAATATTTTTTGTATTTCCCAAAATTGAATAAACAGGTTTCTGAACATTGGGATTAAAATGAACTGGGTATATTATCTGTATATCCTGATTATTTTCTACCAATTGCTTTAAAGCACTACAAATATTTTTAAAACCTTCTCCAAAACTCTCTCTTCTGTGTCCAGTTACTAAAATTGTTTTTATAGAATTTGAAAATAAAATATTGTATTTGGATAAGAAAAACTTTTTCCATTTTTCATTAATAGATGTTTCTTTTTGATTCTTAATCACCCATTTTAATGCATCAATTACTGTGTTGCCTGTTACAAAAATAGATGCTTCAGAAATACCTTCCTTTATTAAATTATTTTTTGCTTTTTCTGTTGGAGCAAAATGAATATCAGCCAAATGGCTTGTAAGCCGACGATTTATTTCTTCTGGGAAAGGACTATATTTCTTTTGTGTTCGTAATCCTGCTTCAATATGTCCAATAGGAATTTTTTTGTAATATGCGGCTAAAGCACTTATAAAAGTAGTAGTAGTATCTCCCTGAACAAATATTAAATCAGGTTTTTCTTTCTCTATAATATCTGTTATTCCAAGAAGCACTTTTGAAGTTAAATCAGGTAATGTTTGATTATTTGTCATTAAATTCAAATCATATTGAGGTTTAATTTTAAACAAATTCAGAACATGATCTAACATTTCTCTATGTTGTGCTGTTACACAAACTTTTGTTTCAAAACAATTATTTTTTTTTAGTTCTTTAATTATCGGTGCCATTTTGATGGCTTCCGGTCTTGTTCCAAAGATAATTAGGACTTTAGTTTTTGTATTTCTCATATTAAAATTCTGTACTTTTTTTTATATTTTCTCTATTATCAACAAACCATTTATAAACTGCTTCAACTCCTGATTTAAAGCTTGTTTTAGGTTCATAATCCAATATTCTTTTAGCTTTATCAATAGAGGAAAGAAGCCTTTTTTTAACATCCCAGTTTCTGGATTTGACATATTTAATACCATTTTTATTATTTGTTAATTCATTTACAATATTAGCCATATCAATAATTTTTGTTTCGTATCCAGAGCCAAGATTGATTGCTTCGCCAATTGCTTCATTTTTTATTCCCATGGCGAGAAGACCATTTACAATATCTCCAACATAAGTCCAGTCACGAGTTTCTGAACCATTACCTGTAATAGGTAAAGATTTACCTTGCATAGCCCAGCAAATAAAATTAGGAATCACATTTCTATATTTTCCAGGGACTTCACCTGGTCCAAATACATTAAAGAAACGGGCATTCACTATTGGTAAATTATATAAATTATGGAAATAGTTGGTATATAATTCGCCTAACAATTTGGTCAATTGATAAGGTGTATGCAATTTTATTGATATATCCTCTTCTTTAAAAGGCATTTTAGATTCTAAACCGTAAACTCCACATCCTGAGGATGCAAATACAAATCTTTTGATTTCTGTAAGTTGTGCATATTCAAGCATTTTTAAAATTCCCATACCATTTACCATTAAATCTGTCTCCGGATTATCTACAGAGTTTTGGTTTGCAAAGTGTGCTGCAAGATGAAATATATATTCAGGTTTTCTTTTAAATACTCTTTTTAACATCTCATCATCTAAAATATCACCCTCAACAAATATAATATTATCTGCTTGAGGAATATTCCACTTATATGAAGATGATAAATTATCCAGAATAATTACTTCTTTTGCTCCAATTTTACTTAATTCTTTAACAAGATTACTTCCTATACATCCTGCACCTCCAGTGATTAAGATTACTTTATTTTCATATTCTTTTTTTAACTCATTCATTTTATAATACTCCTTTATTTTTTAAATTATTATATATATTTTTATTTTATTCTATAAAACCATTTCATCCATTCAACTGTTCTTCTTATTCCTTCTTCAGGAGGAACTTGTGGATTATGTTTTAAATCTCTAATTGATTTTGAGAAATCAATTTTTTTTACCGTTGTAGTAAAAGGTTCTGCTTCCTTATAAGTTACAATAGATTCGTATGCTCCAGCAGCTTTTAAAACCAAATCAGAATAATCTTTTATATCCATTTCCCATTGGGGTTTTCCTCCCACATTATAAACTTCTCCTGGTATAAAGTTATCAATAATATTTGCAAATGTTCTGCAAGTATCTTCAACATAATCAATTATTCTTTTATGACCTTTATAAACAGTATATGGTTTATTATGCAAACAATGGTAAATAAACTTGGGAATAAATCCACGATATGGTGTATATTCCTCATGAGGTCCATAGCAGTTAACAGGACGAACTCTTACAGTTTCTGTACCAAACATTTTTGCCGAATTCATACACATAAGCTCACCTGCCCACTTTGAAATAGCATAATCATTCATCTGATAAGTATCTTTAATTTTATTTTCCTCCATAACCGCTTCAGTCATTTTTCCTTCGTAGTCTCCATATACTTCTGCAGATGAAAAGAAAATCATACGAAACTTATATTTCTCCTGAAGCCTTATCATATGTTTAACTCCCATAGCATTTGTTTGCCATAGATTCTCGTAATAAGCTTCTCCATTCCATCTGCCATATTCAGCCGCAAGATGATAGACATAATCAAATGGACCATATTCTTCAAATACTCTTTCAAGTTGCCTATAATTTCTTACATCACATCTTATATAATCCTCTCTTTCTGTATTATAAAGATCACATGCAATTACTTTATATCCTCTTGAACGTAGCTCATTACATAAATTTGTGCCGATAAAACCAGCACCACCGGTTATTAATATTTTCATTTTGTTTCCCTCTTTTTAGTTCATATATTTATTTTATTATTATTTTTCAATCTCTATTAAATTGTTGTTATTTTCTTTAATCTCCAAATTTATAAACAGGCATAGAATCAGATTGCTGAATGATTCAGTTTCACCAATGATTAATAGGATTTTATTTTTGAACATAATAAACTCTATATTAATACTATTATTAATTATTAAAATATTTTTTATAAATAAAGGATTTTATAAAGTGCAAAATATTTAAGGGATTCGTTATGTAGTATAGGATAGGATTAGATATTTTTAATTTACCTCTTCTGATCAATTTCCTTAATATTATTATTTTGTTTTGGATTAATTCATTATAACGAAATTCAGTATATTCATTGTAAAATTGTAATATTTTTATTTGTTCTTGATTAATAATAAATGCTTTCCCCTTATAAACATTTGAAAGTGAACATGGATTCAAGCTTTTTCTATACACACTCATAACTTCATCTAAATAACCAATCTTACCTTTTAAAGATAATAATAAATGTAAAGTCCAATCACCATTATATACTTTATTAAACCATGACGGTAATTCTAACATATTCTTTCTTATTACCATACTTGCAGAAGGTATAAACCATTTTTTAATTACATCTTCAACTATTGAAACTTTTTTCTGATATTTTGAACAAAAATATCTAGGAGGATGAGATTTATCGTCATATAGAATTAAAGTGTTATGAAAACATAAAGAATAATCAGGATTTTCCTCCAAAAAGTCCACCTGTTTTTGCAATTTTAATGGGTCTGTCCAGTAGTCGTCGCCTTCGCAAATAGCAATATATTTACCTTTGCAGGCGTTTAAAGTCCTTATTGAATTATTAATTGCTCCAACATTTTTTTTAGATGTAATAACTCTAATTATATCAGGATATTTTTTTGCATATTCAAGAACAATTTCCTTTGTTCCATCTGTACTACAATCTTCGCCAATTACTATTTTAAATGAGAAAGTTGTTTTTTGCATTAAAAAGCTCTCAATGGCCCCCACAATATAATTTCTATGGTTGTATGTTATACAATATATACTTAATAATGGTTCATTCATCGTTCTTTATTAAAAAATTATTTTTTTCATTAAATCACCTTCTATTAATGGTGAAATATATTTTTAATACATACAGAAACTAAGTTATCTACCATCAAAGATAAACCCTCATTTCTTCTGGCTTACCTGTCTTTTTAAAGCCTATCTTTTGATACGCTTTCACTGCTGCAATATTTTCCGATTTAACAAACAAATAAACCTCATTTAAATTCAGCTTATACTTTGCAATTCCTAGTATTTGCTTAGTCGCCTCTGTTGCGATACCCTTTCCCCAGTATTTTTTTTCTCCAATAAAAATATGGAACTCAGCAACTCCATCTTTAATATTTGTTAATTGGACATTCCCTAAATATTTATCGTTTCTTTTTAAGCAAATAGCAAATCTTTTACTATTTTCTTCTTTCATAACTTTTCTTATCCAATCAAGTTCAATATCGTCTGTGATTTTTCTATCTGGCTTTGATCCGGTAAATTTCCATATATCAGGATCGTTTCTCCATTTATAAGAAGTAAGAGCATCTTCTCTTTTTAGTGGCCTAATATATATTTCCATATTAAGCCGATAATAAATTAATTATTCTTTGCATATCTTCGATTTGATATCTTTGGCCAATTGGCAAAGGTAAAAGATATTTTGCTAATTTATGTTCAAACGTATTTTCTTTTGCCCAATCAAAAACATTAGGCCAATAAGTAGCTACATATACTTTATTTTTTATTAACAGTTCTCTGAGTCCGTATTTTTTGTATAAAAAGGGATACACCATTGAACCATTTAAACTATTAACATCAATTTCCAATTCATTGAATTTTTTCAAAACTGAATGTAAATAAAGAAAATTCGTCTCTCTTATTGATTTTATTTTATCATAATCAATGGATTTTAAAATTGCTTGTGTTAAATTCGACATTTTCCTTATTGGATTATCAATTAAATCATCATCATTTTTTTTAAAATCTTTATAGGCAAAAGAAGCGGATACATCAAGTCGTTTTAAAAGATGTGTCATTCTTGTATAAGATATATCTGTTTCAAAATTTTCTATTAACTTTTTGTCAATAGATAAATAAGCCCCGTCTGCAACACCAAAGAATTTTCTTGCTGAATAAAATGTGTCTATTCCCTTAATCGGTTTATCATAAAAAGCCTGACTGTTATCTACAATAATATTTTTATACTTTTTACATATATTTATAATTTCATTATTTTTTATTCCAAAATAATTATTTATAAGTATTGCTTCATTTTCATTTAATTGCTTATCAAAAACAGGCTTTAATTCTTTATCAATATGATAAAATTCATATTCTATTTTTAGCTTTTTGAAGGGTTCTAATATTACTTCACAAGTATAATATGGTATATATACTTTTTTGTAATTTCTAACTTCAAGTATATATTCAAGACAATTTCTTCCTGTATTAAGTTTTATTAGATTAGGATAATATTCCTTCCCTTCTTTCAGTTCAAGATAAAAATACCCACCGATTTCTTTCATTATATTAATTCGTAATTATCAAGCATTTCATTAATTTTTTCAGGATTATTAAACATCACAACATCAATAATAGAAAGATTTGGAATAAAATTATTATTAAACTGTTTGTAGTTTATTTTACCATTTTTAAAAAAAAATAAATTTATTCCTTTACTGTTAAAATAATTTTTATTATATAATTCAATGCCTCCTATGGGATTAATGTAAGTATCAGTATAATTTGATTTACATATCTCAATTAATCTGTCAGCTTTTTCAATACCTTTTGTATGTCCATACAATTTTGAGCTAAGTTCAAATTTTGTTTTAATTTTTAAGTATAATGATATCTTTTGAACCGAAAGAGTAGCTATTTCTGAAATTAAACAATTTTCATGAATTGAATTAAATATTTCTTCAACTAAAGGAAATGCATTATTAAAGTATTTAGCTTTTGAATAGTTCTGTTTAATTGTTTTTAAAATTTTATTTTTATTATTCCCTACTTTAATTTCATTTATTAATTTATTGGGACTTGGCTTTGACAAATTGAGTGTAAAATAATTTTTTTCATTATTAATTAAAATGTTATTTCTGTTAATCCAACCTCCCTTGATGTAATTTACATCATCGTAAAAAATAAATTTATCAACAGCATTGATTAATTGAAAATACCCAATATATGGTAAAAAATATGGTTGCATTATTGCCAATTTCATTTATTAATCTTTTAATTTTATAATAATATCGGAAATCATTTTAACATTTTCTAAATCCAATTCAGTATAAATCGGCAAACAAATTACTTTTTCAGCAATTTTATTTGCAACAGGTAAATTTTCAGGTTTAGCAGAATCTAAACCTTTATAAGTAGAAAAATTACTAATAAGCGGGTAAAAATATCGTCTGCCATAAATATTATGTTCCTTTAATTTTTTGTATAGATCATCACGGCTTAAGCCATATTTTTTTTGGTCAACAAAAATAGGAAAATAAGCGTAATTATGTTTTACTCCTTTAATATCTTTTAAAAAACTTATTCCTTCCACATCTTTTAATAGTTTACGGTAAGTATCAGCAATAATTTTCCGTTTGGCAATTTGTTCATCAAAAGTTTTTAATTGTAATAAGCCATAAGCTGCCTGTAATTCATTCATTTTAGCATTTATGCCGGGTGCAACAACAGTTACTTCATCTGCAAACCCAAAATTTTTTAAATAATCAATTTGTTTTTTGGTCTTTTGATCATGGCAAACAATTGCTCCACCTTCAATGGTATTAAAGGTCTTGGTAGCATGAAAGCTAAGAACAGAAAGGTCTCCATAATCTAAAATTGACTTACCGTTCTTCTCAACTCCAAAGGCATGTGCTGCATCATAAATAACTTTAAGTCCATATTTATCTGCAATTTTTTGTATTTTTTCATTATCACAAGGATTGCCATAAACATGAACAGGAACAATAGCTGTTGTTTTAGTTGTAATAGCTGCCTCAATTTTTTTAGGGTCTAAATTACAATGTTCTTGCTCAATATCAACAAATACCGGTTTAATACCGTTCCACCATAAAGCATGAGTTGTAGCAACAAAAGAATAAGGAGTAGTAATAACTTCGCCGGTTATTCTTAATTGCTGCAATGCAGTTATAAGTGCTAATGTTCCGTTTGCAAAAATAGAAATATATTTCACACCTAGAAATTCGGCTAATTGTTTTTCAAATTGTTGGTGGTATTTTCCATTGTTAGTTAACCATTTACTCGCCCAGATATCTTTCAGTAATGGTATAAATTCTTCAAGAGGAGGAAGAGATGGCTGGGTTACAAGTATTTTTTTCATATTACCTTTTGTTTTTTGTTCAATAATTTTTGACGATTGAAAAAGGAAAAAACCCAAAAATAGATAAATGCATATAATAACATAGTATTAGAAAACCAAAAAAAATTGTCCCAAAATTGCTGGGCAAATACAATAACCATCAAGGAAAATAAAATTGCGCCTTCTTTAAGTACATATTTATCTTTTGTTTTTATACAAATTTTATAAAGTTTTACAATAGGGTAAATAAGTATTGTTAAGAGATAAACTACTCCGATTATACCAAATTTTTTATAAATATTAAACCAAATAACATGTCCAGCAATATTAGTACGGCTGTGTTTTGTATCATATAAATTAAGCAAGCCTTTTCCTAAAAAAGGATAGGTTGAAATATCCGCTAAAACGTCAGGTATTCCATTTGCATCTCTACCACTTGCCATTAATACATCACCTTGATCAAGGTATTCAATACCTGGCGTAAATCTCTGAAATAAAGTTGTTTGAGACAAATATCTATTAAAACTAATAACAAAACCTATTATTATTATTATTATCATTGATATATATTTTATAGACAATTTTCTTTTCAATACATAAATTAATATAATAAGAATAAAAAAGATTCCTGTAAAAACAATAGTTTGGCGTGCCGCTGTTAATATAGAAAAAACAACTGCAGACAATATGGCTGCAATTGACAAGAATTTGTGATTTTTATAATACAGGGATGAAAATGAAATTATTAAAACAACATATACACCCATGCCAAAACCAGCCCATAATCCGTTATTTCTAACCTCTTCCGTATCAAATATTCCCTGTGTTCTAAAAAGACCCATTAGAATATTCTCCATTCCTAATAATTTAAGCATTTGGGAGAAGACATTAATAAAAATTGTGATCATAAATATTTTAGCCATTTTTGAACGGAGTAGGTCATCATATTGAAAATTGACCAAAATCTTTAGAAAAATAATGACCAAAATAATATTGATAGAATTATTAATTATTTGCTGAAAAGGTGTTTGAATCAGCATCCTCAATAAAGTTTCTCGTTCATCTTGATGATAGATTAATCCTAAAAAAACACCCTCTAATAAAAAAAAATATAAATATGTAACTTTGGGTGATAATTTTTTCCAGTTATTTTTATATTTTTTTGAATTCATATTTTTTAATCTTATTAAAACCCAAAAGAAAAAAATTATTATACCGCTCATATCTATACGTATTCCTGTTTGAATGAAACGATTCTCAAATGGGCTACCAAAAAATGCAAGCATAAAAATTATTATCAAGACAGCTTTTTTCTCCTTGTTTTCCATCACTAAAAACAAAACAATTATTAAAAGAAATGTTGAAATTAGTATTGATTTCATAAGTTATTTATTTCATTAAAACTTAATACTATAATTTTATCCAATTATTAGGAACTAAATTACCATTCTCATAGCTTATTTGAGTTTCTTTATTATTATACCATTTTTGTGGTGCAATTACAATTTTATCAGGATTATTATTAAGCCAACCAGACCACCAGCTAAAAGTGCTATTAGCAATAATATTATGTTTGCATGCAGCCATTAATATTAATTCCATATAATCTGTTGATTCATTATTAATATCAACAAAAACTGTTTTCTGTTCTAACTTTAAGTTTTCTTTTGCCCAATTTAAGTCATCAGAAAAAATAAAATATGTTGATTGTGGGTAGTGTCTTTCTATATAATCTACAGATTTATGATAAAAATTTAAGGGTATTTCAGCAAAATAATTATTATTCACATAGTCGCCTCTTCTTATATGAATGCTTACAGAGTTTGATTTCTTTATTTGAGATAAAACTTGCTTATTATCTAAATTTAAAGTTTTTTTTAAGGTAAACGCTTTTCTTATTACATCTTCAATTTCAATAAAATATTTTTGATTACCAAAATAGCCCGATATATACAAATCATCGTAATATTTTAATGTTTCTATATCACAACTATCAATTCGTTCATTATCAAAATGGTATTTTGAGTTAACATAAGGTGAACCACCTAACTTACGATAAATTCTTCTTAATATAACCGGTTTTCTGACTTTTCTCTTTATTCTATATATTTCATCATCACTTGCAATTTTAATATTTGTATTAAATTTATCCAAGCGATAAACATCTTTTCGGTGATATCTATCAAAAAAGCTAATATCAAATTGTAAATCCTGTTTCAACCTTAATGAAAGAAAACGTGCATGTGCATATTCAAACAATTGATTGCCTAATCCTCCTAATATTTCTGTTATTATCATATATATTTATTTAATCCATATACCATCTGCTCTATAATTAATAATTTTTTTATATTGAATTGTAAAAATAAACGCACTAAAAATCGCAAAGATAATTCCCGGAATAACTAAACTTGATAATCCGAAATTTAATTTATAAAATAAATAGCTCAATGGAAAAAATAACAAGGCTTGAATGAATAAGACACATAGTTGCAACCTAATTATCCCAATTCCATTTAAAAATAAAGTAAAGGTTAAAGACCATGTACTTATTATACTAGATATCCCGAGTGTAATAATCAATGCTACAGGAATAATAATTTCGTCCCCTACCCATAATCTAAAGAATAGTTTGTAACCAAATATAAGCAAAAGTGTTCCAAACGAAGCAATTAACCAAATAAGATTAATTTTTTTAATCGTTGACTTTATCCATCCAAATTCCTTTTTAGTATATGCTTCTGTGAAGGCAGAAAGAAATGGTGTTAAAACCATAATATATAACATTGAAATTATTGTCATATATCTTAATGCAAGATTATAAATAGTAACCTCACCGGGACCGAAAAACTGAACAACTAAAATAACTGATGTCTGATTTACAATTAAATATAAAATTTGACCTACAAAAAACATAAATCCAAGATTCATTAAAGGCATAGCTTTTTTTATGTTAATATAACTAATTCTTGGGCGAAATTCTTTTAATGAACCGGAAAACAAAACAATACTTGCTATCAAAAAAACAATTGCGGTTTTACTACCATAAACTAAGCATAAATTAAATAGAGAGCTATCCGTTGTTTTTACAAGTATAAAGATTGCAAGAAGTCCAAGAATTTGTGCCAAAACCCCAAGTATATCATTAATAGCATATCTTTGCATAGCTTGCAAAATTGAAGAAAGCACCTTCATCACAAAGCCTATACAAAAAAAGAAAAAAACAGTAACTACAATATTAAATAATTCATTATTGGGTACTACGTCTGTGTTTAAAGCTGTATTCCACGAAATGAAATATGCAGCGATAAAAAAACCGATAAACATAAGTGATGCAATGACAGCAATGAGTGCAAATGTAGAACTTATATATATTTTGGCTGTTTCTTTATCATTTTTTGCTAATGCTTCTGCCAGTTTATTCCTAAGACCATTACCTAAACCAATATCAAAGAATGAAAACCAGGATATTATGGAAGATATGGTCATCCAAATACCAAATTCAACTTTTCCCACATAGCCTAAGGTTAGTGGAACAATTAAGAAGCTAATCAGGATTGATAATCCTTTACAAATAAAAGAAACGCTTATATTCTTTTTTGCTCGTAAAGTTCTTTGATTTCCTTGCGTGAAAAAAGAGACTAACATACTAATGCCTGTTTTTTGCATAATAGGTCCTAAGAATAAAATTGGCGGATTTCGCTTGTGATTTTCTCTATTTCTTCGTTCGATAACTGAGCTGCTGATGGTAACCACAAACCCTTTTCTCCTACAATATTACTTATAGGATAATTACCGGGAATTTGATATGCTTCTTGTTTATTGATTGGCGGATACATTATTCTGGTTCCTATATTTTTCTCTTTTAAAAACTTTTGAAGATTCTCTCTGTCTTCGGCAAATACATCTATAAACCAAGGAGTCGTGAAGTATAAATCCTGATTAAAAAATATAATCTGTTTTATATCTTTTAAATTATTTTGGTATAACTGAAGGATTTCTTTTTTACGATCCACCCGCCATTGCAATTTTTTCATTTGCTCGATTCCAATTACAGCCTGGATGTCGGTAAATTTAAAATTCCAGCCAATAGAATCGTGAATATCATTACCTCCTCCTGAACGCCCAAAATCTTTTAATCTTTTCAATTTATAGGCCATATTATCATCATCGGTAATTAAAGCACCACCTTGTCCGGTGGATATTACTTTTGGTGCTGAAAAGGAGAATGAACCAATAAGCCCTTCGCGACCTATATGTTTCCCATTAGGATAAAAAGAACCCAAGGATTGAGCACTGTCTTCCAATAAAATAAGCTTATGTTCTTTGGCAAGTTTAACAAAGGATTCAATACCTGATTTTGGATAGCGCCCATTGGCTGAAACAAAAAGTATTGCTTTTGTCTTGGGTGTAATTGCCCGTCTCACCAATTCAATATCCATACACAAGGTTTCCGCTTCCACATCAACAAAAACAGGTATTGCGCCAAACATCTTAATTGAATTTGGGGTCGCAATCATCGTGAAGTTTGGAACAATGACTTCATCACCTGCTTTAATTCCAGCAGCCAAGGCAGCTAAGGTTAAGCTTATAGTTCCATTGTTAACAACAATACAATGCTTAGCTCCTGTATAATCAGCAATCATTTGTTCAAATTCTTGTGTTTTCTTGAATTCGGTTATCCAACCACCTTGACATAGATATTCGTTCATTGCTCGGCGTTCTTCTTCACCAAAACACGGCTCCATTTGAGGTATATTTCTTCCATGCATATTTTTAAAATATTATCTTAAACAATTTCTTTATAATTCGGTTTATTGCGATTTTAAAATAATTTCTCTTTTTTGTTTTTTTTAACTTTATAATGTCATCATTTAGTTCTTCCCAATAAGTATAATCTCTATTAATTTTCTTGATGACTTTTGCCGGATTCCCTCCAACTAATGAATTTGGAGGTACTGACTTTGTAACGACTGATCCAGCACCAATAATTGAATTTTTGCCAATAGTCACACCTGGTAATATAACTGCGTTCATTGTTATCCATACATTATCCTCAATAACTATTGGTTTAGCCCTAACCACGTTAAAGTTTTCCAGTTCGTGCCAACTTGTTATTATCTTCACATCAGGACCAACTGTTATGTGCTCCCCAAAATGAACAGGAGCATAATCCAAAATATAAGTATTTGTGAACCAAACATTTTTACCATATAGATTTCCAAAAGCACAATAAAACCCGAAATCAAAATGAATCTTTTCAAAATTCACCAATTTTTGTTTTATTTTTTCACGAGTTAAGTGAGCAATTTTATTATATGGCCATGGGAGATTTCCATATTTATTCATCTTACGAATTAAAAGATTAAATTCGTTATTTAAAGTGGGACAATATGCTATATTCCATTGATATTTATTTTCTGGTGTCATTAATTAAGATTAATAAATTTATTGAATATTTAACAATTAAACTATTTTGAATAATTAAAATTGTGATTATTAATTTATAGGTGAATGTTTATTCTTTTTTAGTGGCAGTATTAAACTTATAAAACTCTTTCTCCAACTTCAATATCACTCTTTATTCCCTATTTTTAATAAATTAGCATGGTATCCATACATACAGTTTCCTTGCATTCAGATTCATATTAGCCAAAGATAAAGCAACAAACCAATATTCCATTTGTGAAATTAAATTATTGTTCATTATTAAATTCTTTTTCTAACTGAATTATTTCTTGTTTATTTCTTAGCCTAATAAATCTTGCCGGAACTCCAGCATATAAAGAATATTCATTTAATGATTTATTTACCAAAGAAAGTGCTCCAACACAAGCCCCTTCCTCAAAGATAACATCTGGTAAAACTACAGAGCCAGCTCCCACAATACAATGTTTTTTTAATACTATTTTTCCAATAACAGCATTTGCCTTGTATTTTAACGGTACCATTGGAGTTGCTATACCTGAAATATAATCATCAGAACCTGCAGATAAAACCACATTTGGTGCTAATGTTGAAAAGGGATACATCTCAACAAAAGCATTTTTTCCTCCAATAATTTTACAACCAGCTGAAATATGAACATTTTCGTGAATTTTTAATGCTGTCGAAATATATGTGAAATCATCTATAATCACATTGTCACATATTTCAACTAGTTCAGGATATCTTATCCGAACTGTTTTGCCAATGATAACATTTTTGCCACATGACTTTAATTTACTAATATCAAAAAAAATATTTTCCATTAAAATTTTGTTTTATCGGTTTCTACATCTACAAAAGGACCATTTTTGGCTTCAATAATTTTGGTATTATCTTCTAAAATTTCGTAACCATGTCCACCATAAGCAAAAACAGCTAAGTCCCCTTCATTCAATATAAAATCCTGCAAATAATTCTTATCTTCATCATATAAAAGAACCTTCATAGAACCTTTTTTAACATAAGTCATCTCTTGGGTTCGCATAGCTCGTCTTTCAAAGTCATTATGAATATGTGAAGCTAATTTTTTCCCTTTATTATACCACCATGAACCTACTTGTACAAACAATTCATTCGGCGTTATAAAGTTTAATCCTTCAGTCCAATCATCATCTCTATATATGATTGAAATAATTTGGTCATTATGTTTAATTGTTTCCATATCTGTGTATTATTTATCTCTTCCTGAAAGAATTGGATTATTCGTAGGCCAATTTATGCCAATTTGGGGGTCATTCCATTTAATAGAAAATTGGTCTTCAGCATCCAGATATTCACCCGGATATGCAAGTTTATAATGATATATTGCAACTTCACTATTTACATAAAAAGAATTTCCTATACCCGGAGGTAATAATACTGATATTGTGTTATTCTCGTTAATAATAAATTGTTCCCATTTAAGGTATGTAGGGGAATCTTTTCTGCAATCAACAATTACCTGGTAAATCTCACCATATACACAAGTTACAAGTTTCCAAGACTTAGTATCACCATGAATTCCTCTTAGTACATTATTGAGTGATTTAGAAAATTTATCATGTTTAAAGTAAAGGTCATTAGGTAAAAATGAATCAAAAACGTCTTTATAGAACGTAGTGTATAGCGTGCCTCTTTGATCAGTATTAACAGAAGGTCTGAAAATATAAACCCCTTCAATAACTGATGATTTACTTATTTTAAAATCTTTTATTTTTGAACTCATATTCATTTTTTTAAATTAATTCTTCTCCTCCATAATCATTATACTTAAGGTCGTATTGGACCATTATTTCCACTATTTTTTCAAAACTTATCTTTGGTTTCCATCCTAACTCCTTTAATGCTTTTCCCGGATTGCCCCATAGTAAATCTACTTCCGCGGGTCTAAAATATTTTGGATTTACTTCCACAAGAACTTCTCCAGTTTTATTATCAAATCCTTTCTCGTCAATATCTTTACCTTTCCAAACAATATTTATATTTACATATTTAAATGCTTTTTCAACAAACTCTCTGACCTTATGTGTTTTCCCAGAGGCAATTACAAAATCATTTGGTTTATCTTGTTGAAGCATTAGCCACATTGCATATACATAATCTTTCGCATATCCCCAATCCCTTTTAGCATCCAAATTTCCCAGAGTAAGTATTTTTTGTTTTCCTTTAGAAATATTTGCAACAGCTTTTGTTATTTTTTTTGTTACAAATGTTTCTCCCCTTCTTGGAGATTCATGATTAAAAAAAATACCATTACAAGCATAAAGTCCATATGATTCTCTATAATTCACTGTAATCCAATATGCATAAAGTTTTGCTGCTCCATAGGGTGATTTAGGATAAAATGGCGTTTCTTCATTTTGAGGAGCCGTATTGGGTAAACCACCAAATAATTCAGAAGTTGAAGCTTGGTAAAATCTTATTTCAGGATTAAAGGATTTAATTGCATCTAAAAGTCTAATAGTTCCAATACCATCAACTTCGGCCGTGTATTCCGGAACCTCAAATGAAACAGCTACATGAGATTGAGCTGCCAAATTATATACTTCATTTGGATTTATTTCACGAATTATCCTGCCCAAATTACTTGAATCTGCCATATCCCCATGGTGAAGAATTAATTTAGGATTATTCATTATTTTATCAATTCTCTTCGTCGTGAAAACTGATGCCCTTCTAATAATACCATGAACTTCATAGCCCTTTTCAAGGAGAAGCTCAGTAAGGTAAGAGCCGTCTTGTCCGGTTATACCTGTTATTAATGCTTTTTTCATAATTTTAATTTGGCTTTATCGTGTTTTTTTTAGGTTTGCTTCGCCTTCGGCTCGCAAAATAGAAATTGTTTATTTTTGGACTCTTCAAAATATACTAATTTGTCAACATTATATCTGGCAGTAAAAACATTTTTATATTTTTTATTTTTATACTTTGAAAGGTCATGATTTTATTACTAATATCAGTATAAATCGGCAAACAAATCACTTGTTCAGCAATTTTTTCTGTAACAGGTAAGTTTTTTTTATTCATAGTCATCTAATTACGTTAATTTTGGTTCACGGATTACACCCCAGTACGCTTCGTTACGGGGCAGGCGGATTTTTACGAATTATTTTATTTGAGTGTTCATATTTTTTAAAACTTTTTTTGTTCCTCATGTATAATTTTTTTTAATTCTTCTTCATTCGGTAAGTTTACAAGATATTTTGAAACAAAAACCTTTTGAGGTAACCCAAAAGTTGCATATTTTACTAAGTTTTCGTTATTTGATGCACACAATTTAATTCCAATTGGAGGGCTATCACCTTTATTCATTTCATTTTCTTTGTAGTAGTTGAGGTAAACATTCATTTGTCCCGAATCGGCATGAATAAACTCTCCAATTTTTAAATCAATAAGCACATGACATTTTAAAATGCGATGATAGAATATAAGATCTATACGGTAATGTTTATTGTCAAAAGTAATTCGTTTTTGACGAGCTTCAAAGCAAAATCCTCGCCCTATTTCGATTAAAAATGTTTGCAAATGACTAATAATGGCTTGTTCCAAATCATTTTCGCTGTACTCGGGTTTCTCCTCCAGTCCAAGAAATTCCAGCATTAACGGATTGCGAAATATATCTTTAGCTTCTATTTTTTTATTGCTAACATTTTTGCTTAATACAGCTTGCTTGTTTGTGCTTAAGCCAGTTCGTTCAAACAACATACTATTCATTGCCCGCTGTAGTTCTCGCACTGTCCAATTATTTTTTATTGTTTCTACTTCATAAAAATTTCGCATTAGTTGATTATCAGGAATGGAATCGTGTTTTGTCTTTAATTTTTCTATCGTAAGACCTGTTGGCAGACATCCCGGATTCCATATCTCCATCCTATGATCAAAGATCCTAATCTGAATACTTGATGCAGTTTTATAATCTCTATGTGCTAAAGCATTTGATAACGCTTCTCTTATTGCTCTTGGTGGATATAGCCATTTTTCCTGTCTTTGGAGCTTATTTTCTTCTATACAGGCCTGCTTGGGAATATGCTCAAAAATAAAGTCTTCTGCCTTTTCAAATTGATTAAAAATATTCCCTTCTATTATTTTAAAATCAAGCATGTCTTCAGTCACATCAGTACCTTTGAATCTAACAGCTTTTATCACTGTTTGTAAAAATATTTCTTGAGGGTTTTTACCAAATAATAAAGCAGCTGCATTTGTCAATCTTTTCTCTTTAAACATTATCCGAAAGGATCTCTTTGAGAGAAGTGTCCTTATTTTATTCGGTCACTATTCGGTCACTATTCGGTCACTAATACATAATATGTACTTTTACCTTTGCCTATCTTTCTAATAATCTTTTTTTGTATAAGTTCTTTTAGCTCTTTTTTAGCGTATGTATCTCCGACATTGTTTATCTGGCAATAAACTTGCCTCGTAATTTTCTTTTCTCTCCTAAGATACTCTATTGCTTCTCTTTGTCTTTCATTTATTTCTAATTTATGGAGTTTTTCTTTTTCAATTTTTTCTTCAAAGGATTTTCCAGGTCCATGCAATATAACGGCAAATCCACCTGAATAGCTTTTAAATTCTGGTTCAGGCAATTTATTTTCTCGCATTTCATCTATGATTCTATTTGTCCCACGCCCCCATTCTTCAATATACTTTATCAAAAATAATTTATCAGCAAGGAATTTATTTCGGGGAATTGATTTATGTTCTCGTTTTAGGTCTTCGGGCGTTAGTGGTGGCGGTAGTTCACCCGGATTCCATACTTCAATTCTATCATCATAAATGGAAAGGTGAATCTCTGCGTTAGAGAAATAATCCCTGTGAGCAAGGGCATTATTCAAAACCTCTTCAAGCGCCCTTAAAGGATATTCCCATTTATCGTATCTTCTATTAGCGTCAAAGAATACTCCGTGCTTGATATGCTCCGCAATAAAATTCATCGCTTTTTCTCGTATCTCAGGAATTGCACCTTCTAAGACTTTCATATCAATAAAATCTAACCCTTTGATACCTTTAAAGCGACCTGCTCTTATCTTTAACTGTGGAAAGAATTTCTGTGGGTCTTTACCAAATAAAAGGACGGCGGTATTATTAGGGCTTTCATCTTGGATAATATTTAATCTATTCAACGCCTCCTTAATAGGAGTTTCGGGGTCAATATCGTAGTTTCTTTCTTCTTTTGACTTTCTTAAAAACCACCTTAATTTTTCTTTATCTATATCTTTTATAGTTGCCTTTATACAGATCCGGGTATCGAATTGAAGTTTGTCTTTGTGTTTTTCTAAGATTAATCTTTCGTATTCGTCTTTTGACATTCTAACAGTTGATTTCCCTACTCTTTTATAAGGTCTTCCAAAAGCCAGTACCAAATGATCTGAGGATTCTTTTATCTCAATAACAATTGTGGTTTTATTATTAATTATCCTGGTGGTTATACAAGGGTAAATTTCCGGATCAGTGTTCTCTTTGATTTTATTGGTCAGATCTTCTAAAGTTTTTTTGCCGATTTCTACGCCATTCACTTCCCCGTTGTTATTTATACCTACAATGATTTCTCCTCCTCTTGTATTACTAAAGGCACTGATAGTTTCTATAATCTCTTTCCACTCACCAACAGATTTTTTGAACTCTGTAATTTCTGATTCACCCTGTGAAATTATCTTCTTAAAATCCATTATTATTCTTTTTTGATTAATTTCTCTGTCTATAAACTTATTCCTATTTCTTTAATAGCATCCAGAAATCTTAAAACACCGATTCCATCCACTTCTGCAGTATATTATTGTTTATTTTTGGACTCTTCAAAACATACTAATTTGTCAACATTATATATAGGGGACTTCTATTAATTCATTTCTTTCAAGAAACAAATATAATGAATAAGATGCGAGACATAAATATTTCTTAATAGCCATAGCTATTAAGAAATATTTTGTCGAAGTCAGATTGTTTATTATATTTGTTCCCTTTGGGTTTTCAGAGTTTCCCATATACTTCTTCAGATTTTCTTGCATTATCCCGATAGTGCTTTAAAAATCTTCCTCGTCTATGGAAAACTCTGAAAATCTTGATGCGAATGAATTAATAGAAGTCCCCTATAG
>CAZZDX010000014.1:0-21058 GCA_964653185.1 uncultured Bacteroidales bacterium | reverse complement strand
AAAGCTCACAACAATAACTCTATGGTTACTGTTGTTGCTGATATTTTATCTCTTGCTGTCTTAACGCCTCCCGGTGAGTGGGGAGCAGATATTGTAACCGGAAATACTCAACGTTTTGGTGTGCCAATGTTTTATGGCGGACCTCATTCTGCATATATTGCTACTTATGAAAAATATAAAAGATATATTCCGGGACGTATTATCGGTATTTCTATAGACCAACAAGGCAATAAAGCTTTAAGAATGGCTCTGCAATCACGGGAACAACATATAAAAAGAGAAAGAGCTACATCAAATATATGTACAGCCCAAGCTCTGTCATCAATAATGGCAGCTATGTATGCTGTATATCATGGTTATGAAGGTATAAAAAATATTGCGTATAACATACATTATACAACAGGAATATTATCAGAAGAGTTAATAAAATTAGGTTATTCGCAAAATATTAAAAACTTTTTTGATACTTTGGAAATTTCTTTACCCGATAATATCATTTCAAAAGATATTCAGAAGTTGGCTCTTGAACGTAAAATGAATTTTAGATATGTTAATAAAAAAACTATTGGTATAAGTATTGATGAAACAACATCAATAAAAGATATTAATCTTATACTTGAAGTTTTTGCTATTGCAAATAACAGGCAAATTCCAAAGATTAATACAGTTCCTGAAAAAAAATATTTTGATAATAAATTTAAAAGGATAAGTGATTTTATGACAGAACCGATATTTGATAAATATCATTCTGAAACAGAAATGATGAGATATATCAAAAGATTAGAGAGAAAGGACTTTGCATTAAATTATTGTATGACACCTTTGGGCTCATGCACAATGAAATTAAATCCTGCTAATTCTTTATTACCTGTAAGTTGGACTGAATTTAATGGTTTACATCCTTTTTGTCCAAAAGAACAGGCACAAGGTTATGCAGAAATAATTGAAGCGTTGGAACACGATTTATCCATAATAACAGGATTTAAAGGCACTTCTTTACAGCCAAATTCAGGTGCGGCAGGAGAATATGCAGGACTTATGGTAATAAGACAATATCATATTAGCAAAGGAGATACTGAAAGAAATGTTGTATTGATTCCTGCTTCTGCTCACGGAACAAATCCTGCAAGCAGTGCAATGGCCGGCAACAAAGTTGTTGTTGTAAACTGTGATGAGAAAGGGAATGTTGATATTGATGATTTGCGCAAAAAAATAGAAGAAAACAAAGAACATCTAAATGCTTTTATGGTAACTTATCCTTCTACTCACGGTGTCTTTGAAGAAAAAATAAAAGAAATGATTGACATAACTCATAAAAACGGAGGTTTGGTATATATGGACGGTGCAAATATGAACGGACAAATAGGAATAACAAATCCCGGGGTTATTGGTGCTGATGTTTGTCATCTTAATTTACACAAAACATTTTCAAGTCCTCATGGTGGCGGTGGACCCGGTGTTGGACCTATTTGTGCAAATGAATATTTATCTAAATTTTTACCCGGACATTCAGTAGTAAAAGGAGTAGGTGGCAAGCAAGCTATTACTGCTGTATCTTCCGCACCTTATGGAAGTGCAGGAATTTTACCAATAACTTATGCATATATTAAAATGTTAGGTTGTGCAGGACTTAAAGAATCTACTGAGATAGCAATCTTAAATGCTAATTATCTTGTTAATCAATTGAAAGGTAATTATAAAATTCTTTATCTTAATGATAATGGCAGATGTGGACATGAAATGATATTAGATTGCAGGGATTTTAAAAATAAATATGGTGTAACAACAGAAGAAATATCTAAACGACTGATGGATTATGGCTTTCATGCACCTACTCTTTCTTTTCCTGTCCACGAAACATTAATGGTTGAGCCAACAGAAAGTGAATCTTTAAACGAACTTGACAGATTTGTTGATGCAATGCTCTCTATAAAAAAAGAATTGGATGAAATTGCTGAGGGCAAAGCAGATAAACAAGATAATGTATTTCATAATGCTCCTCACACAGCAGAAGTTGTAACTGCTGATGAGTGGAATCATAAATATAGCCGTGAAAAAGCAGCTTATGCAAACCAATGGCTTAAAAAGGACTATAACAAATTTTGGCCGGCAGTAGGGAAGGTTGATAATGGCTATGGAGATAGACATCTTATATGCTCATGGAAAGATTTAGAAGAAAATTTATAAATTTATGGTAGAACTATAAAAATTTTACAAATTAGAAAAACTTTTTAATGAAAATAGCAATAGCACAATTAAACTACAATACAGGTGATTTTAAAAATAATATCCTGAAAATTAAAACTGCTATTAACAAAGCAAAAAAGCAAAATGTTGATTTAATTGTTTTTTCTGAACTCTCTATTTCCGGCTGTCCTCCACAAGATCTTCTGAAATCTCATAATTTTATTGAACAATGTAATAAATCAATATCTTTAATCGCCAAAGAATGTAATGATATTGCAGCTATTATTGGCTCACCTTTATTTAATAAAAAAAAATTATATAATTCTGCTTTCTTCCTTAATCAAGGAGAAATAAAATCTATCCATAACAAGACAGTTCTGTCTGATTATAATGCGTTTAATGAATATTATTATTTTGAGCCGAACAAAAAATTTGAAATAATAAATTATAAAAAACTGCGAATAGCACTTACAATATCTGATGATTTATATGATGCTGACAATATAAATCCTATGGATAAACTTATCAAACAACAACCTGACATAATAATTAATATTGCCGCATTGCCTTTTAATTATAATCAGAAAGAAATTAGGAAAAATATACTGACAAAAAATGCTAAAAAATATAAACTTCCTTTATTTTATGTAAATCAGATAGGAGCTCAAACAGAACATCTCTTTGATGGTGGCTCAATGGTAATAGATAGCTCTGGAAATATTATTGATGAACTCAATTACTTTAAAGAAGATTTTAAAGTTTATGATTTTGATGAAAATAAAAATATATCCTTTAAACAAACTAAACATAATAAAATAGACGGTCTGTCTAAGTCAGATACAAAAATATCAGGAATATATGATGCTTTGATAATGGGAATAAAGGATTATTTTGAAAAATCAGGATTTAAAAAAACTATTCTTGGCTTATCCGGTGGTATTGACTCAGCAGTTACACTTGTTCTTGCAGTAAAAGCTCTTGGAAAAGAAAATGTAAAAGCTGTCTTACTGCCATCAGCATTATCTTCTGAACATTCTGTTAAAGATGCAAAAAAAATAGCTGAAAATCTGAATGTAAGTTATGATATTATAAATATAGCAAAAATCTATGATAGTTTTGAAGATAATTTAAGACCTTATTTTAAAAATCTGAGTTTTGACACCACAGAAGAAAATATACAGGCAAGGATAAGATGTGTTATACTAATGGCTCTTGCTAATAAATTTTCTTATATTTTGCTAAATACTTCCAACAAAAGTGAGGCAGCAGTAGGTTATGGAACTCTTTATGGCGATGTAACAGGCGGATTATCTGTGCTTGGAGATGTATATAAAATGCAAGTATATCAATTAGCCAAATATATTAATAAAAACAAAGAAATTATTCCTGTCCATACTATCACAAAATCTGCTTCTGCTGAACTAAGACCAAACCAAAAGGACTCTGACTCCTTACCGGATTACGAAATCCTTGACAAAATACTGCTTCAATATATTGAACAAAATAAAAACTTAAAACAAATAATTGAATTCGGCTTTGACAAAAAAACCGTAGAAAGAGTTATAAAATTAGTTAATGCCAATGAATATAAAAGACATCAGGCACCACCGGCTTTGATAATTTCTCCAAAACCATTTGGCATAGGAAGAAAAATGCCTGTTATTGCAAAATATACATGAATATAATCTAATAAAAGTCCCCTTAAGTTGAATATATGTTTTTTTGACCGAATTTATTTTGGCAATTTAACAATGTAACAATGTAACTTTATGATAACACCTGCATACCTTAAAAAAAACGATAAAATTGCTATTATCTCTACCGGACGAAAAATATCAAAACAAGAAATCCAACCTGCTATCACAAAATTTGAGCAATGGGGATTAAAAGTAATATTAGGAAAAAATTTGTTTAAAGAATTTAATCAGTTTGCCGGTAATGATGCTCAAAGAGCGGATGATTTACAGGAAATGCTTGATGATATTTCTATCAAAGCTATAATATGTGCAAGAGGTGGATATGGAACAGTAAGAATAATAGATAAAATAAATTTCTCAATATTTTGTAAACATACAAAATGGATTGTCGGATATAGCGACATCACTGTCTTGCATTCTCATATACATGGCAACTTTGGTATAGAGACATTGCATTCTACTATGCCTGTAAATTTTATCAAAAATAATAGCAGCAATTCTTTAGAAACAATGCGCAAAGCACTGTTTGGTGAAAAAATTTCTTATTCTTTAAATCCTTCTACATTATCAAGAAAAGGAAATGCTCAGGCCATACTTGTCGGAGGTAACTTATCTGTGCTATATAGCTTAACAGGTTCAAAATCTGATATTAATACTGATGGGAAAATTCTTTTTATAGAAGATTTAGATGAATATCTTTATCATATTGACCGTATGATTATGGCTTTAAAAAGAGCAGGGAAATTTGATAAACTTGCAGGTCTTATCATTGGTGCAATGTCTGATATGAATGATAATGAAATCCCTTTTGGTAAAACACCCAAAGAAATCATTGCCGAAGCTGTTGCAGAATATAGCTATCCTGTATATTTTGACTTTCCAGCAGGACATATTGAAGATAACAGAGCTTTGATATTAGGAAGAAATATACAACTAAATGTAAACGATTCTGTAAATATAACTTATGATGATGCAAAAATAAATTCATCACAGCGAACTAAAAAATTTATAATTACTATTATTATTATACTTGCAGCTTTATTGCTGCTCTCTCTTATCTATAAAATTGTTCTTACTAAGGTTATATAATTATTTAAAAAATTAAAAAATGTCTGAACATAATGAATTAGGTAAAAAAGGTGAAGAAATTGCAAGAGAATATCTGCAAAAAAAAGGATATAAAATCATTGCCCATAACTGGCGGTTTGGTAAAGATGAAATTGATATTATCGCTACTAATAACAACTTTTTAATCATCGTTGAAGTAAAAACACGAAGAACTAACTATTTTGGAGAACCTGAAACAGCAGTAACACAAAAAAAACAAAAATTCTTAATCAGAGCAACACAAGCATATATTGAACAAAAAAATGTTAATACTGAAACACGGTTTGATATTATTGCTATAACTGTTGTATCAGGAAAATATAGAATAAATCATATTGAAGATGCATTTTACCCGACAATTCAAATGAGTTAAGGATTTGTGAAAAAAATAAAAATATCTGATATTGCTTCTTAATGATTTTTCTAATTATTAGGCAACCACCTGCTATTTTTTTTTATTTTTAAACATTTCGGCAAGTTTACTTGCTAATTCTTTGCCTTGTATATTTTTAGTAATAATTTTTCCGTTTTTATCAAGCAAATATGTTGCTGGTATTGCTTTAAGATTATAAAGTTTAATAACAGGACTTGCCCATGCTTTTGTGTCGCTTACCTGAATCCAGGACATTTTATAATTTTTTATTGCACTTAACCAAGCTTGTTTATCTTTATCAAGAGAGACACCATAAATTTCAAAGCCGTCATCTTTATATTTATTATATAAACTAACAAGATTTGGTGTCTCTTCTTTGCAGAAATGACACCATGAAGCCCAAAATACAAGTAAAACAGTTTTCCCTCTTAAAGAAGACAAAGCTACAGGATTGCCATCAGTATTATTTAGAGTTATATTAGGAGCAACAGAGCCAACAGCTAAAAGTTTGAGATGTTCAACTATTTTATGAAAATCAATAGCTTGTGTATTATCAGGATAAGCTTTCATCAAATTTTCATCTAATTTTTTGAAATATTCAAAGTCATTATCCGGAGATAATATTCTTCTTTTGTTAAATGACTGATGTATAGCAATAAGTGATGCTAAAGAGTTTGGATTTTTATCAATAAAATCCTTTATAAAAAGATTTTGGTCTTTAAATATTGTATAATATGTAGAATCAAGAGATTTTTTAACTTTTACAAAATTAGAGTCATTTTTTCTTTCCTGAAAAACAACCTGAAGAGAATCAAGTTTATCATAATTCTTGTATATATGAGCATTTAATATTCTTATAAGCTCTGACCCTTTTGAACCTTTTATTGTATATGTTTTTGATATTTGTCGCACATCAGCAGTAATATTAATGTTTTCTCCTTTATCAATTAATAATATAACAGCATTACTCCTGTTTGTCCTAAGAGTATAGAAACTTGCTTGTTCGGGCTTATATTTGAATGTAAATTTACCATACTTATCAATAACAGTTGAATCTATAGGCACTACACTTTGTGATAGCAATTCTTCCAAATAAACTGTATCATTTTTTGTTTTTGTAAAATCACCTTTAATTACAAATTCATCAGGATCTTTTTTCCATTTATTATTGCATGAACAGATAAAAATACTTACTAATGACAGAATAAATAATAATTTTTTCATTGTTTTATAATTTTTAGATTTTATTTATTTAATACAACTTTTTTATAAACAAGCAATAAGTTCTTTTATAAGAACTGTCATTTTGGGCTCAGCATTACTTGCAGCGTTAATAACTTCTTCGTGAGATACCTGAACAATTTTGCCCTTAACTCCCAAATCTGTAATTACAGAAACAGCAAAGCAAGGTATATTCATATGACGGGCAGTTATCACTTCAGGAACTGTTGACATTCCCACTGCGTCAGCTCCAATATTCTTTATTCGCATGTATTCAGCAGGCGTCTCAAAGCAAGGTCCTGTAAGTGCAGCATAAATGCCTTTCTGATATTTAAAATTATGTGCTTTTGCTATTTTAATAGCTTTTTTAATAATATTTTTATCATAAGCTTCACTCATATCAGGAAATCGTGGACCTAACTCATAAAAATTTTCTCCTATCAAAGGATTAGTTGGCATCAAATTTATATGATCTTCTATAATCATTATATCACCAATTGAAAAATTAGGATTTACACCACCACTGGCATTTGAAACAATAAGTAGTTTTATACCTAAATATTTCATTACTCTTATAGGAAATGTTAACTTTTGCATAGAATATCCTTCATAATAATGAAAACGTCCTTGCATTGCTACAACATTTTTTCCGCCAAGGATACCAAAAATAAGTTTTCCCTGATGACCTCTAACTGTTGAAACAGGAAAATTAGGTATTGATTTGTAGGATAAAGTATATTTTATTTTTATTTCTTTTACTAAACCTCCCAATCCTGTTCCGAGGATTATTCCTACATAAGGTTTAAAATTATCAACTTTGTTGTTTATCAACTCAGTTGTTTGTTCTATTTTTTTTAACATAATTTATTATTTGTTTATCAAATTCTGTATAACCAAGATTAATAATTTTATCACTTTTATCACTTTTATGAAATCCTATCTCAATAGGCATATAAAAAACAGGTAAATCTTTAATAATTTTTAATAAATTTGGTTCTTCAATACGCATAACATCTTTTTCTGTTGTAACAATAATCTTATCTTTTGAAATAATATTATTAAATTTTTTTACAATTCTATTTAAATCTCTTTCTGAATATTTATGATGGTCTAAAAATTTTATAGAAATCAAATGTGTACACATATCTTTTAAATACATCTTTAATGGATAAGCATTAGCTATTCCTGTAAACATTATGATAGAATTATATTCTTTTTTTATTGTTTTACAATTTGTTCTATCTATAGGAGTTAACATTCCAAATTTAATATAAGAAAAATATATTCGTTGAAAATTTTTTGGTTTTATTTCAGATATTAATCTTCTTCTTGTAATAGGAGAAAAAATTTTATTCGTTTTCGTAACTATAATAATATCAGCTCTTTTAGCACCTGCTCTTGACTCTCTTAAAGTCCCTGTAGGGAACAAATAATCATTAGAAAATATGTGATAATAATCAGTTAATATTATTGATAATCCGGGATTAACAACACGGTGCTGAAATGCATCATCTAAAAGTATGACATCAAGATTTGGATATTTTTTTAAAAGAGTTTTTATCCCTTTACATCTGTTTTCAGCAACAGCAACTTTTATATCTTTAAACTTTTGTTTGTATTGTCGTGGTTCATCACCAACATCTTTTGAAGTAGATTTATCAGAAACAAGCAAAAATCCTTTCGTCTTTCTTTTATATCCTTTACTTAATACAGCTACAGAAAAATATTCTTTAAGTAAGCGAATAATATATTCTACCTGTGGAGTTTTTCCTGTTCCTCCATTAGATAGATTGCCAACAGAGATAACAGGAATTTCAAAACTTTTGGAAGATAATATTTTATAATCATATAGCTTATTACGAAATAATATAATTAATCCGTAAAGCAATGATATTGGAAATAATATTATCTTTAAAAAATTCACAGCTCAAAAGTATAAAAAAATACAAAGGTAAAAAAAAATAGTTTATAATTTTTTTTTACCTTTGCAAATATTTTTTGAATAAAAATGTCCGATGGTGTAATTGGCAACACGTCTGATTCTGGTTCAGAAGAGTCCAGGTTCGAGCCCTGGTCGGACAGCTATAAAGAGTTAAAATAATTATAGCTATACTGAAAGAGTCCTGAAACAAGTTCAGGGCGACGTTGTTCAGCACAAATTTTAACTTGCAAAAATTGTTTATCCCATTGATTGTTATCTATCAGATAAATGTTTAGAAAATAATTAATAATCATTTTTTTGTATTAATAATAAAAAAATATTTATACATTTGCATTTTTATTATAAAATCATTGTCCGATAGTGTAATTGGCAACACGTATGGTTTTGGTCCATAAGAGTCCAGGTTCGAGCCCTGGTCGGACAGCTAAAAAAATTTCTTTGTGTATGAAATTTTTTTAATTTAATAATACAAGCAGAAGATAAAAAAGGGGATAAAATCCCCTTTTTTATTAAAAAAAATATATTTATTAAAATGAAAAATATAAATTTAGTAGAATCATTTTCTGAATTTAAAGAATTTAAAAACATTGACAGGGTAACAATGATGCGTATATTAGAAGATGTTATGAAACATATACTTGAAAAAAAATATGGCTCATCAGAAAATATTGATATAATAGTTAATATTGATAAAGGAGACCTTGAAATTTGGAGAAATAGAGAAATTGTTGAAGATGGCGAAGTTGAAGATGAGAACAAACAAATTCCATATTCGGAAGCAATAAAAATAGAACCTGACTTTGAGATAGGGGAAGATGTGTCTGAAGAAGTAAAGATGAAGGACTTTGGTAGGAGAGAAATAGCATCAATTAGACAAAATCTTATTTCTAAAATATTGGAACATGAAAAAGATAGTATTTATAATAATTATAGAGAAAAAATAGGCAACATCATTACAGGAGAAGTATATCAAATAAGGGGAAGAGAATTTTTAATCCTTGATGATGATGATATTGAACTTATCTTACCAAAATCAGAACAAATCCCTTCAGATTATTACAGAAAAGGAGACACAATACGAGCTATCGTCTTAGCAGTAGAAGTAAGAAACAACAATCCTTTAATCATTTTATCACGCACGTCGCCAGTATTTTTGGAAAAACTATTTGAAACAGAAATTCCGGAAATATATGACGGATTAATTACTATTAAAAAAATTGTAAGAGCTCCTGGTGAAAGGGCTAAAGTTGCTGTTGAATCTTATGATGACAGAATAGATCCTGTTGGTGCTTGTGTGGGAATGAAAGGAAATAGAATACATGGAATTGTACGTGAATTAAAAAATGAAAATATAGATGTTATAAACTATACAACTAACATTCCTTTATATATAACAAGAGCATTAAATCCGGCAAAAGTTTTGTCAATTAATATTGATGAAGAAAATAAAAGAGCTAATGTATATCTAAAAACAGACCAAGTTCCTTTAGCTATAGGCAAAGGTGGATTTAATATAAAACTTGCAGGGGAACTTACAGGATATGAAATAGATGTATATAGAGATACTGAGATTGATACTGAAGATGTAGATATACAAGAATTTTCTGACGAGATTAATCAAGAAATTCTTGACAAACTAAAATCAATAGGATGTAATACAGCAAAAAGTGTTATAGACCTTGATATTGAAGAATTAATAAGAAGATCTGGCTTAGAAGAGGAAATAATAAAAAAAGTTGTAAAAATATTTAAATCTGAATTTGAAGAATAATCCGTCTAATAAAAAATACATCAGGCGGAACAGGAACAAACATAGCCAAATCACGAATTATAATTAACAGTTTGACAATTTAACAGTTTGTCTTTCAAATATAGTTATCAGGCAGTCATGTTCGGCTACTGACGAATACCTGATTTTTTTTATTTTTTTTAAAGTTGCTAATTTATATATGACAGAAGCTAAAAAAATAGTAAGACTTAGTAAAGTTGCAAAGGAATTTAATATAGGCATTTCTACAATTATTGAATTTCTTTCCAAGAAAGGTTATAAAATTGAAAGTAATCCAAACACTAAAATATCATCTGATATATATGATATATTAGTAGAAGAATTCCAATTAGAAAAAAAATTCAAGGAGGAATCTGATAAAATTGAAATAAACCTTTCAGATAAAGAGACCCTCTCTATAAAAAAGACAGAAAATATAAAAAAAGATGAGGAAGAATCACATATACAAAAAACAGAAAATATTCCATCCGCAGATGATGAAACAATAAAAGAAACAAAAGATATTGATATTCCTACCAAGATAAAAGTTGAAGACAAAATTGATATTGAACCAAAACCTCCTAAACCTGAAGAACAAAATCCCTCTCACGAAAAAAAAGAAGAAATAAAGCCAAATAAAGAGGAAATAAATATTAAACCTACGCCTAAAATAATAGGCAAAATGGATTTAACTTCTGTAAATAAAAAGGCAAAAACAAAAAAAACCAAACCAGAAAAGGAATCAATTAGTAAAAAAATTACAGAAAAAGAAACTGAGATAAGCAAAAAACAACCTGTTGTTGAAAAAATTAATAAAGAACCAATACCTGATTTAACTGAAGAAACACAAAAAGAAACTATTGAGGAAAAACCAAAAGAAGACACTTTTATAAAAACTGAAATAGAAAAACTTTCAGGACCTACAATTATTGGTAAAATGAAATTACCAACTAAAACAAATAATAAAGTAGTCGTTAAAAAGAAATTGGTTGCATCATCTTCAAATGATATAAACAAAGTACACTCAAAGAAAAGGAAAAGAAGAAGAATTAACAAAGGAATAGAGATTGACAAAATAAATAAAAAAGAAACTATAAAATCTACTAATGATTCAAAATTTGCAAAAACAAACAATCACAAAAAATATGTTGTGCCTGAATTATCAGAAGAAGAAATTCAAAAAAAGATAAAAGAAACACTTGTAAAATTAAGCACAAAAACTAAATCAAAAGCATCTAAATACAGAAAGCATAAACGTGAACTAATAAGCCAACAGAAGCAAGAAGATATTGAAAAAACCGAACAGGAAAAGAAAACTATAAAAGTTACAGAATTTGTAACTGTCAATGAATTGGCAAATATGATGAATATACCTATAAATGAAGTCATTGCTTCTTGTATGGACCTTGGTATATTTGTATCTATAAATCAACGGATAGATGCTGAGACATTGACAATTATAGCAGATGAATTTGGATATAATGTAGAATTTGTAAGTGTAGAAGTTCAGGAAGCAATACCCGAAGAAATTGATAATCCGAAAAATTTAACAGAAAGAACTTCTGTTATAACTGTTATGGGACATGTTGACCACGGAAAAACATCATTACTTGATTATATCCGAAAAGCAAATGTCATTGCAGGTGAAGCAGGTGGTATCACACAGCATATAGGTGCTTATGAAGTAACTTTAAAAAATGACAGAAAAATAACTTTTATTGATACTCCCGGACACGAAGCATTTACTGCTATGCGCTCACGCGGTGCTAATATCACAGATGCTGTTATTATTGTTATTGCAGCAGACGAGCAAAAAATAATGCCGCAGACAATAGAAGCCATAAATCATGCTAAAGCAGCAGGTGTTCCTATGGTATTTGCAATAAATAAAATTGATAAGACCAATGCTAATCCCGAAAAAGTTAAAGAAGGATTATCTGATATGAATATTCTTGTTGAGGACTGGGGAGGAAAATATCAATCCCAAGAAATATCTGCAAAAAAAGGAACAAATATTGACCTGTTGCTTGAAAAAGTATTGTTAGAAACAGACCTACTTGAACTAAAAGCTAATCCAAATAGAAAAGCAACAGGAATAGTATTAGAATCAGCTCTTGATAAAGGACGAGGTTATGTAGCAAAATTATTAGTAAAAAATGGAACTTTAAAAATTGGAGATATAATTCTTGCAGGATGTTGCTATGGAAGAGTTAAAGCAATGTATAATGAAAGAAACATAACTGTTAAGCAAGCAGGACCTTCAACACCTGTTTTATTACTCGGATTAAACGGCGCACCTCAAGCTGGTGATACTTTCAATGTAATGACAGATGAACAAGAAGTAAAGGCAATAGCATATAAACGCCTGCAATTACAAAAAGAACAACATATAAGAACACAAAAACATGTTACTCTTGATGAAATAGGAAGACGTATTGCCATAGGCAATTTTAAAGAGCTCAACATTATTATAAAAGGTGATGCAGATGGCTCTATTGAAGCCCTGGCAGATTCATTATTAAAACTGTCAAATGAAGAAATTCAGATAAATGTTATCCATAAAGCTGTTGGACAAATAACAGAATCTGATGTCCTGCTTGCTTCTGCTTCGGATGCTATTATTATTGGCTTTCAGGTAAGACCTTCAATAGAATCTAGAAAACTTGCTAAAAAAGAACAAATAGATATCCGCTTATATTCTGTTATATATACTGCTATTGATGAACTTAAATCTGCTATGCAAGGAATGCTGTCTCCTAAAATTATAGAAAAAGTTGTTTCTAATATTGAGATAACAGAAATTTTTAAAATTGGAAAAGTTGGAACAATTGCAGGATGCACAGTAAAAGATGGAAAAATAAATATAGACGATAAAATACATCTAATACGTAACGGTATTGTAATTTATACAGGAAAACTTGACTCTTTAAAACGATTTAAAGATGAAGTTAAAGAAGTAAAATCAGGACTTGAGTGCGGATTAAATATCAAAAATTTTAATGATATTAAAGTTGGAGACATTATTGAGGGCTATAAAGAAACTAAGGTAGAACGCAAACTATAACAATAACTTGCTGAATCACAAAGTATAAAATAAAATTTTGCGTATCGTCTCAATAATTACTGGTAAATTATACAATATAAAATCCAAAATCTTTACCCTGTTAGATATTAAAATAAACAATGTTCATACTCTTTATGAATAAAAATCTTTTAGAATTTTAATTATGTTATTAACAAATTATCTAACGGGGCAAGCTCAAAATCCAAAATAAATCCCAAGACCTAAATCCTAAATAGTTATTGAGCGAAGCCGAAATAAAAAATTAAATGACCCAAGAAAAAACCATAATAAAATCCAAAATAAATCCAAAAGATCATTAGGCAGTTGCCTGATGGAATTTGGGTATTGAAAATTGGGATTTATTTTGAACTTGGGATTTTGAACTTGGGATTTATTTTAATTAATACCATTGTTTTTTGAGAGGATACAATTTTGCTTTTTATATTCCTGATTATCAATTATTTACCCAATTAAGAATTTCCTGTTCATCAATCATATTCATACATTTAAAATGTTTTTTAGGACATTTCTTAAATCCTAATTTACTGCAAGGTCGGCATGATAAATTTTTGTTTTCAACAATTTTAGATTTATTTTGAGCATCTTTTGAGAAATAAGGATACATACCAAATTCAGGAACAGTATTTCCCCATATAGAAAGCATATCCTTTTTTAAAGCAGCGGATATATGCATTAATCCTGTATCTGTTGTGATAATTTTTTCAGCTTGTTTTATTAGTGATGCTGATTGATTTATATTATATAAACCGCAGGCATTAAAAATTTTGTCTCCAACCATTTTTTTTATGACTTCTCCATTTTCTCTGTCTTTTTCATCTCCGAGTAATACAATTGGTTTATTGATTTTTTTGCAAACAGAGATGATTTTATTTTTAGGCAATTGTTTGGTAATATGTTTAGCACCAATAACAAATCCAACATATCCTTTTTGGTAATATTGTGGTAAACAATCAATATTTATTTCTTCATCTTTGGATATAAAATAATCCAGTCCTTTGTAATCATTTTTAATGTTAAAATGTTCAATAGCTTTCATATATCTGTCAACAATATGAATTTTTGGCAATAAATTTATTTTAAAGTTTGTTAAAAGCCATTTTTTAAAATTTAATTTTTTAAAAGTTGAAAAATGGCTTTTTAATCTTAATATAACAGATATTGAACGTATATTTTTATGAAGGTCAATTATATAATCAAAATTTTCTGACTTAAGTTGTGGTATTACTTCTCTTAATCTTTTTTTAATAAAATGTATTTTATCAATATTAGGATTACTTTGTAATAAAGGGACAAATTGTTTTTTTGTCAAGAAGTGGATTTCAACACTGTTTATTTGTTGTTTAAGGCAACGCAATACAGGAGTTGTTAATACGATATCTCCTATTGAGCTAAATCTTATGATAAGTATTTTTTTCAATATTAATTTTTTTTACAAAAATAATAAAAAAGCCACAAATTTGTGGCTTTTTATCTAAATTGAATTAAAAAACTTATAAAAGAGAATCTTTATTTAGGAACATAATGTGTTTCTGTTACATTACTTCCATCTTCTTCTTCAAGCCAAAGCTCTTTATTCATTAATTTAAGGATTTTAGATTTTGTTTCAGAACCGCTTCCGTCAGGAGTAGTGGTAATATATTCTTTTTTGCTGTCAAATTCCCATGTTCCTGTGTCAGTAAGAGGTTGTCCTAAAAATATATATGTTACTTTATATGTTTCGTCTTTTTTTAATTCAATAGAATAATTATCTGTTGAAGAAGAAGTAACATCTGACCCATTCCATATTACTTTTTCAATTTTCCATTCATTTGCAAGACGGTCTTTTTTAGGCAAAATACTAAAAAATGGTCCATCGTCATATTTTTGACATCCTATAGAAGTTACAGACAAAATTATAACGACTGACAATATTTTAAATAAATTATTTTAAATAAATTTTTCATAAGTAAAACAAAATTTAATAAATAATATTTTTTAATTTTAGGCAAAATTAACTTTTTTTTGTATAAAAAAAAGTTATCTTATATTTTTTTATATTCCAAATCCATAATAAGCTCTAACGCCATTAGAATATACGCCTTCAATTAATATACCGCCTTTTTTATATTTTAAAATATTTTTTAAATCATCAATTGTGTGTATAGGATTTTTATCAATATAGGTAATGATAAATCCTTTTCTAATTCCTGCCTGCCATAATTTACCTTCATCAATCTTTGTTATTTTCAATCCTTGTCTTATTCCTAATCTTCTCATTTCGTCTTTGGAAGCAGATTCAAATGTTGCTCCAAGAACAGAGATAACATCATTTTCCTCTTTTTTTACAATTTCGGTATTCCCATATTTATTTTTAAGTATAACAGAAAATATTTTTTCTTGTCCTTGTCGTTCAACAGTTATAAAAACTTTATCTTTGGGACTATGTTCACCAATAATTCCAAGTAGTTCGGAAGGACTATTTACTTCAACATTGTCAATTTTAGTTATTACATCGCCTTGTTTTATGCCTGACTGTTCTGCTGCTCCATTTTCAACCAAAGAAGATACATAAACACCTTTTATTTTATCAAGTTCTTTTTCTTTGGCAAATTTACTATCTATATTAGCAATAGAGGCATCGATGAAAGCTTTTTGAATCTCTCCATAATTTAACATATCATTTACTGCTTTTTTTACAATATTCACAGGGATAGCAAAAGAATATCCTGTATAAGAACCTGTATTTGTAGCAATAGCAGCATTTATTCCAATAAGTTCGCCTTTTATATTAACCAAAGCACCGCCACTGTTACCGGGATTGATTGCAGCATCGGTCTGGATAAATGATTTTATTGATGTGCCTCCTCCCAAAACATTAATATCTCTTGTCTTTGCACTAACAATACCAGCTGTTACTGTTGAGGTTAAATTAAAAGGATTGCCAACAGCCAAAACCCATTCACCAACTTTAACATCATTGGAATTTCCATATATAATAAACGGAAGATTATCAGCATCTATTTTTATTAAAGCTAAATCTGTGCCCGGGTCTGTGTTTATAATCTGCGCATCAAAAGTCCTTTTATCATTTAATGTAACTTCAATCTTCTCTGCATCTTGTACTACATGATTATTTGTTACAATATATCCATCCTTAGAGATGATTACTCCGGAACCGGATGCTCGTATAGGTTGTGGTGTTCCATAATATTGTTTTCTTCCAAAAAAATCATCAAAAGGGTCAGAGCCAAAAAAATCATCATATACACTACTCTTTTGCTTATATTCTGTCCTTATATGAACTACGGAATGAACTGTAATCTCTGCAGCAACAGTAAAATCAGGACCAGTATTTAACGTATTGGAAATATTTTTGCTGTTAGAAGCAGATTCTGAGACCTGTTGGGAATTGGAATTCTTAAACTGGTCTTTTGATGTATGTTTACAAGCATTTAAAGGAATTGAACATCCTAAAAAACTAACAATAAAAAATATACTTATTATCTTTTTCATAATTATTAAAATTTAGTTTATTAATTTTGTAAACGCATAAAAATTTTATTTATTTGGAAAAAATATAATTATTTTTTATATCGTAATACTATTTGATATTACTTTCTTATTTTAGCCATATAAAAGTTGTGTATCAAAATATTAATTAATCATATTAAAAAAAAATCAACGTTCTATTTTAGTCGGACACTAATAAAAAAATATATATAATTTTAAAATAATAAAATCTTGACAAATAAAAAAAATAAAATTGGTTTCCTGTTTATGGGCATTTTAATAGGAATAGTAATTGGTGCCAGTATAATGTGGTGGATAAACCATGATAAGAAAATTTTAGCATTAATAAACACAAACAAAACTATAAAAAAACAAACTAATAATAATCTGGATTATAATAAAATAAAAGGAAACAGAGTTGTTAATAAATTACCCAAAAATAAGCAAGATAATAATGATGCAATTGGTGCAAAAAAGGACTCTGCTTTATTAAATGATACTTTATATGTTGATTCTATTAATAAAAATTTAGTAAAAAAGGACTCTATAAAAATGTTAAAAAATAATGATACTGACTCTTTAAATGAAGATTTAATTATTGAAGAAAAAACAATTTCAATAAGTCAAAATGGAAATGATATTGTTGTTATGAAAGATAAATTATTATTTGTAAGACAAATAAATTTACCTAAATCAGAACAAATTGCAGATACTACAAACAATGATTATTTGGATTCTTTATTAACTGACAAAAAATATGATAAGAAAAAATCACTTAATATATATCGTGTTGAATTTTGGAAATCTCCTATTAATTATCAGGGATACAAAATGTTAAAAAATAAAATAATATTGTTTGGCATTGAGCAATTTGACTTAGTATCATTAAATTATTTTAATAAAAAATTATATTTAAAATATATAAATAACTATTATTTTATTGAAGAATTAGATAATTTTAGTCCTTTTATACAATTAAAAGATAAAAAAATTATTGACCGGATTAATAAGATTAGTAACTGATGTTTTGCAGTTACGGAAGAAATTTCATAACAACTATATTTTAATTAAAACACAGCTCGGCAGATTTCGCCAAAGTTATAAGCATTTGCCTTGTTAAACAAACAAGCATTTTAATTTATTATGTTAAATCAAAGATTACAGCAGAAGCTTATTCAAAAGTTATCACCACAGCAAATTCAGTTGATGAAGTTGTTGCAAGTGCCTGGTATGGCTCTTGAGCAAAGGATAAAACAAGAAGTAGAAGAGAATCCTGCTTTGGAAGAAGGTGCTGAAGATGAAAAAGACAGTAATGAAGATAATATAGAAGAAGAATCTATTAATGAAGATACAGATAAAACAGATTCAGAAGATGATGAGTTTGATTTTTCCGATTATATTGATGAAGATGATACTCCTTATTATAAATTGACAGAAAATAATTCAAGTCAGAATGATAAAAGAGAAGAGATACCTTTTTCTGTTGGTGTAAGTTTTCAGGAGATATTAATGTCGCAGCTTGGCTTACAGATATTAGATGATAGGCAATATATAATTGCATCGCATATAATAGGAAGTATTGATGAGTCGGGATATTTGCAACGTGATATATTTGCAATGGTTGATGATTTAGCTTTTAGCCAAAATATAACAACATCTTCTGAAGAAATTCTCTCACTTTTAAAAATTATTCAGGAATTTGACCCTGCTGGTGTAGGAGCAAAAAATTTGCAGGAGTGTTTACTTATTCAGCTTAAAAGAAAAGAGTCATCAACAAAGCTTATTGAGAATGCTATTTTTATTATTGAAAAATATTTTGATGAATTTGCTAAAAAACATTATGAAAAAATAATCAAAAAATTAAATATTAGTGAAAAAGAATTAAAATTAGCAATAGACGAGATTCTTAAATTAAATCCTAAACCAGGCAATTCTTTAACAAAGGATGTTACTAATAATCATTATATTATTCCGGATTTTATAATAAACAATTCATCTGAAACAGATGGGAATTTAGAATTAACAATTAACTCAAAAAATATTCCTGATTTAAGAATTAACAAAACATATCTTAATATGCTGCAAGCATATTCAAAAGATAAAACCAATAAAGATGCTTTATTATTTGTTAAACAAAAGATTGACTCGGCAAAATGGTTTGTTGATGCTATAAAGCAAAGACAAAAGACACTTTATATCACAATGAATGCTATAATGAATTATCAAAAAGAATATTTTCTTTCAGGCGATGATATAAAGTTAAGACCTATGATACTAAAAGATATTGCAGAAATTGTAAATCTTGATATATCAACTATTTCCAGAGTTGCCAGCAGTAAATATGTCCAGACACCTTTTGGAACATTTCTGTTAAAGAAATTTTTTTCTGAATCAATGCAGACAGTAAGCGGAAAAGAAGTTTCAACCCGTGAAGTAAAAAAAATATTACAAAATTGTGTTGATTCCGAGGATAAAAAAAGACCTGTTACAGACGAGAATCTTGCTATGATATTAAAAGAAAAAGGTTATAATATAGCTCGCAGGACAGTAGCTAAATATCGTGAACAGCTTAGTATTCCAGTAGCACGGCTCAGGAAAGAATTGTAATATAGAAAAAATAATATAATTTTATGTTAAGAATAAGATAATTTATTGTTTATGGGAACAAAAATTGCCAATATAATATCATTCATTTTACATCCTTTGTTTATACCAACTTATGCTCTGTTGCTGCTTTTTAATCTTAATTTTTACGTCTCTTTTCTTATCCCATATTCATCTAAACTATTAATAGTTGGTAATATATTTATTCTTACATTCATTTTTCCTTTATTATCAATATTTGTTTTTTTGAAGACAGGAGTTATAAAAACTTTACAAATGGAGACAAAAGAAGAAAGAACATTTCCTTTTTTAATTATTACTGTTTTTTATTATCTTACTTACTATTTATTACGTCAGTTGCATTTCCCTCAAATAATTTATCTGTTCATTTTGGGAGCAGTTATATTAGCAATAATTTCTTTAATTATCAATATTTGGTGGAAAATAAGTATTCATATGGTTGGCATGGGTGCTTTTCTTGGTGTTTTTTTGATATTATCATTAAAATTAATGATTAATATTCATTTTTTGATTTTGCTTCTTATATTACTTTCAGGACTTGTTGGTTTTTCACGTTTAAAGTTAAATATGCACAGTTCTGCACAGGTTTATGTAGGATTTTTTGTGGGATTACTGATTATGCTATTCCCTTTTTTGTTTTTATAAAGATATGTTTAAAAAGAAGCGAATGATATACCAACAGATATAGGATACATTTCAGGACCTTTATCTTTTTCAAATAAATTTGTCAAAGAATAATATACCATTATATTAATCCATTCATAGCCAATTTTTCCTGTTATCCCATATCTATATAGATTAATATTTTTAATATCCTGAAATTTAACATTTAATTTTTTATCTGTCCCAAATAAGTAATCATCGCCCCTGTATTTAGTATAACTATTTATTAAGCGACCTGCTTTAAATCCTAATGCAATTTTAAAGCTCTTATCATTTTTGTTTTTAATTTTAAATCTAAATTCAACAGGAATATCAAGATAAGCAACTGTTAATTTGTTTTTGCTATAATCAATACTATCTGCTATTGGACTAAATATTGTTTTATTAGTTGTATCAATTTCAGGTATTGCATCACTATATAAATTATGTGAACCAATAGATAATCCGGCAGAGAAGCTAAAATTACTTTTTCCAAAAGGAGTATTATACATTATGCAAATATCAGTTCCCTGATTAATAGTCCTAATTTTCATATAATCAGGGGCATTTTGCCATATATCAGAATAAATATTAAAACTAAGGATAAGTTGATCTTTTTTTGACGTTTTATCGCTTGTTATATCTGTAATACTATCATTTTTTGTAATACTATCATTTGTTTTATCTAAAATACTATCATTTTTTTCCTGGGCAAAGCCATTTATTGCCAAAAAATTCATTATAAATATAAATGTAATAATTTTTTTCATGTTTATAGGGTATTAAGTTTAATGATTTACAAAAATATTATTAAAAAAATGAGATATATAATATGGGTAAAATTTTTGATAAAAATTAGAGAATGTTCTATTTGACGACTGATAATTTGATATAATAATTATCAGACCTTTGTGGGCCCACC
>CAZZDX010000013.1:0-21639 GCA_964653185.1 uncultured Bacteroidales bacterium | reverse complement strand
TATACAAGTTATTAACAATCAATTGTTTATAACTTTACGAACAGACACTAATTAGGTCAATTAGATCAATTAGAAATTCATAAGAAAAGTTGTATAAATTAATAAAAACTAATTATAAAAAATATACTGTGAACGGTTACGAATATCTATTGTAAATTTTATTAATAACTGCGACAAAATCAATTTTTAGATTTCAAATTCCGCCCTAAATAAAACAATCATCAAAACAACAACAAATTATGTTCTGAAATAAGTTTGCCATAATGTATCTTCTTGCTATTGCTTGTATATGAGATAATTACAGCAATATAAAATTTTGTATCCACTATTGGTCAGAACAGACGAACTCTAAATGAAATCTTATATGTTCATAAAAATTTATAAGTTTTATCTTTAAAAGATTATATCATTAAAATTTATTTATACTTTCGGGATTTGAATTTTTATTGATTTTTTTTAGTTAAGAAATCAAACTATCTATTTGATATAATATTTATTAAAAAAAAAATTATGTGTGGAATTGTAGCATATATTGGTAATCAGCAAGCATATCCTATACTCATCAAAGGTTTACACAGGTTAGAATACAGAGGATATGACAGTGCAGGAGTAGCAATTATAAATGGAAAATTAAATTTATATAAATGCAAAGGTAAAGTATCTGACTTGGAAAATTTTGTAAAGGAAAAAGATATGTCAGGAACTATTGGAATTGGTCATACAAGATGGGCTACGCATGGTGAACCAAGCGATGAAAATGCACATCCACAATTTTCTCAAAGCAAAAATTCCTGTATCATCCATAATGGAATAATTGAAAATTATTATTCTTTAAAAGAATTTCTAATAACAAAAGGTTACAAATTTTCAAGTAAGACAGATACTGAAGTATTAATTAATTTTATTGAATATATTCAAATCAGTGAAAAAGTAGATATTGTTAAGGCTCTTCAATTAGCATTAAATCATATTATTGGAGCTTATGCAATAGTAATAATATCAAAAGAAAATCCAAATACACTCATTGCTGCAAAAAAAGGAAGTCCTCTTGTAATAGGCATTGGAAAAAACGAATATTTTATAGCATCAGATTCAACTCCTATGATAGAATATACAAAAAAAGTTGTATATCTTGAAGATGAGGAAATAGCAATTATTAACAGAAATAATGCTCTGAAAATAAAAACTGTAAAAAATAAAAGTAAAATTCCTTATATTCAAAAATTAAAATTAAATCTGAATGCTATAGAAAAAAAGGGCTTTGATGACTTTATGCTTAAAGAAATTTTTGAGCAACCGCGTTCAATAAGTAACACTATGCGTGGACGGCTTAATTCTATGATGGGTATTGTATCTTTGGGTGGCATATCAGAATATGAGCAAAAAATAGTTCAAGCCAAAAGAATAATTATTATAGGTTGCGGAACATCATGGCATGCAGGATTAATTGGGGAATATCTGTTTGAAGAACTTGTCAGAGTTCCTGTTGAAGTTGAATATGCTTCAGAATTTCGTTATCGTAATCCTGTTCTCTATGAAGACGATATTGTTATAGCTATTTCTCAGTCAGGCGAGACCGCTGACACTATTGCAGCAATAAAACTTGCAAAATCAAAAGGTGCAACAATAATTGGAATTTGTAATGTCGTTGGTTCTTCACTTACAAGAATAACACATGCAGGTTCTTATACACATGCAGGTCCTGAAATAGGAGTTGCCTCTACAAAGGCATTTACATCTCAAATAACTATATTAGCTATGATGGCTCTATCAATAGCTAACAAAAAAGGAACTATTTCCAGAACACGTTACCATCAATTAATTAACGAATTGAAAATAACACCTAAAAAAGTCAAGGAAGTCCTAAAAATTAACGAATGTGTGAAAGATATTGCTAAAAATTTTGTAAACACTCGTAATTTCCTGTATTTAGGAAGAGGGTATAACTTTCCTGTTGCTCTTGAAGGGGCTTTAAAGCTTAAAGAAATATCATATATACATGCAGAAGGATATCCGGCAGCAGAAATGAAACATGGTCCTATTGCCCTGATAGATGAAGAAATGCCAATAGTTATCCTTGCAACAAATAAAATTATTTACGAAAAAGTTATTACAAATATTCAGGAAGTTAAAGCAAGAAAAGGAATAATTATAGCTATTGTTACACAAGGAGATAAAACAGTAAAAAAACTTGCTGATTATACTATTGAAATTCCTGAAACCGAAGAATTATTAAGTCCTTTATTATCAATTATACCACTTCAATTACTTTCTTATTACATTGCTGTTATGAAAGGGTGTAATGTAGATCAACCACGAAATCTTGCAAAATCTGTTACTGTTGAGTGAAAATTGGCATTGTTAATTAAGCATAGATAAATTATTTGTAAATATATAGACAAACTGATATATCAGTCGGGCGACTAATCGATAATTATTAACGCTTTGTTGAAAAGATTAAAAGATTGAAATAATTGAAAAAATTATGATTGAAAAAATTGTGTAACAAATTGCCAATCAGGCAATTGCCTGATACCTAAAAAAAATTAAAGCAGAAAAAAGAATCTTTGTAATCATTTCAATTATTACAATTTTTTCAATCTTCCAACAATAATAAACTATTAACAATATCAAAATCATTTTTTCTGACTCAATACTTCTACAGCTTTTAAAAATGTTTTATCAAGTTTATTGATAACAGAATAAAAACATTTATCATTAAGTATATTACGTCCAATATATGCTTTTAATCTAATCTTAATAACATTTTTTGATATATATAGTCCTTTTTCATCCTTTTCTACTCCATTTTTACCAGCAAAATTGATAAAATCATTTATAATGGAATCAGTTATAACAAAATTTTCTTTATAATCTTTATATGTCTTAAAATGGCTTAATTTATCTCTGTTTTTATCAGCATAATCAAAGGCAAATTGATAAATCAATCCTTTACTGACTAATTTTTCTAAATATTTTGAATCTCCTGTAATCTCAAAAGGAACATATATATCAGGCATAATTCCGCCGCCACCATATACTATTCTTCCTTTGGGAGTTGTATATTTTAAAGAATCATTTAAATTAGTGCTGTCAATATTACCTAACTCGTCATAAAAAAGTTTTTTATAAAATTCATTATAATATTCTTCTGAGCCATTTTTATAAGGTCTTTGAATACATCTGCCTAATGGCGTATAATACCTTGCTGTTGTAAAACGAATTGCAGAACCATCAGAAAGTTCTATCTGCTCTTGGACTAAACCTTTTCCAAAAGACCTTCTTCCTATTATTAGTCCTCTGTCATTATCCTGTATAGATCCTGCTAAAATTTCACTAGCCGAAGCTGACAATTCATCAATTAAAACAACTAATTCATTTTTTTCAAAATTACCTTTATCACTGGCATAAAAATATTTTATCGGACTACTTCTTCCCTGAGTATAGACAATTAATTTTTTATCTGTCAAAAATTCATCAGCCAGTTGAGTTGCTATGTTTAAATATCCACCTCCATTTTCTCTAATATCAATTATTAATTTTTTTAGTCCTTTAGATTTTAATTTTAACAAATCAGATAAAAATTCATCATAAGTTGTAGCTGAAAATTTGCTGATTTTAATATAACCTATATTGCTTGTTACCATATAAGCAACGTCAATACTATTTGTATTAATTACATCTCTTGTAATAGTAAAGTCCATTAATTTTGACATACCTCTACGAAAAATACTTATATTAACTTTTGTTCCTTTTTCGCCTTTTAACTTTTTTATTACTTCTTTATTAGTAATTTTTATGCCTGCAACATTTTGTCCTTCAATCTTAACTATTCTATCGCTTTGTTTTATGCCATTTTTTTCCGAAGGTCCTCCATGAATAATATTTAGCACTGTTACAGTATCTTTTTGTATTCTGAATTTAATTCCTATACCCTGAAAATTGCCTAATAAAGGATCATTTACTTCATTAAATTCTAATGCAGGAATATAGCATGAATGTGGGTCAAGATTTTGAAGCATTCCGTTTATAGCATACTCTGACAATTGTTCTTTACTTACAGAATCAACATAAGATTGTTCTACATAATTTATAACATCTTTTATCTTGTTGTTTGCTCTATGAGAATTTAATTTTAAAGAAAAAATATTATTTAAAAAAATTTTATCCGTCTGAGGCGGATTAGCAAGCATTATTCCTAAAATAATTCCTATAATCAAAACCAAGGAAAAAAGTATAGGTAAATAAACACGTATTTTATTATTATTCATTTAAAAATAAAAATTTAAAGTTCATAACTCATAATTTCTAAGTATCAAGCAAAAGCGGTATTTACCAATAAATTAATATATACCCAACAGGTGCTACGCGACCTGTCGGGTAGTAATAATTTTCAAAGCACAAAGTTCATAAACTCATAATTCGTAATTCGTAATTTTCCAGTTTCCAGTTTCCAGTTTCAATCCATAATTTTCATATTTTTAATTTCAGTCCATCATAAGCAAGATGTATAAAATCGGGTAGTTCTTTTTCAACTTCATTATAAAGTCCCATTTGATGGCTTATATGCGTTAGGAAACCTTTTTCCGGTTTTAGTTCTTTAAGTATTTCAACTGATTGAGATAGATTAAAATGGGAATAATGTTCTTTTTTTCGTAAAGCATTCAAAACTATTATTTTGGAACCTTTAATTTTTTCTTTTTCTTTTTCAGAAATATAACTGGCATCAGTTATATAAGTAAAATCATCTATTCTGTATCCAAAAATATGTAAATGGTAATGCAGAATATCAACAGGTATTATTTTTATATTATTTATTGTAAAAGTTTTATTTTCAATAATATGTAAATTCACTTTTGGAACTCCGGGATATCTGTTTTTATCAAACACATAAAAAAATTCTTTTTTAACTGATTCTAATACACTTTGACGTGCATAAATATCAACAGGTCTTTGCAGGAATAAATTAAAAGCTCTTATATCATCCAGTCCTCCTGTATGGTCAATATGTTCGTGTGTTAATATTAAAGCGTCTAAATTTGTAACTTTTTCTCTTAACATTTGCTGACGAAAATCAGGACCGACATCAATTATAAATACATTATCTTTTACCTCAATCATAACTGATGCTCTTAGCCGTTTATCTTTTGGATTTTGGGACTTACATACAGGACAATTACATGCAATTACAGGTGTGCCAAGAGATGTGCCGGTTCCTAAAAATGTTACTTTCAATTTTTTTACTTAATTATATTATTCTTTTTTATTTTTAAACTGATATTGAATTGAGAAAGTAAGAACAGTATTATACTGTCCCTGATTATACCATTTTTTTGCTCCGCTTAGATGTTCTCTTACAGGAAAAGTAAAAAAAGTATTTGAATTTCGCATATCAATTTTTAAATTTTGCGTTATTGAATAAGCAATTCCAACTGTTATTCCTATATCTTGTTTATTAAAGGGTCGGTTAACAGTTACTTCATTTTGTTCTTCAAATGCATCTTTTATAAGTATGGCACAATAAGGTCCGAGTTCAAAAGATAGTTTGTCTGAAAAAATATATTTATACAGCAAAGGAATTTCTACATAATTGAGTTTTAAAATATAAGAGTAGAAATTGTTTTTTTCTTTCGGATTTTGTTTACTTCCTTTTTCAATATAATCTATTTCCATTTGTACAACTGATTTTTCGCTAATTTGAAAATTTGCGAATACGCCTCCAAAAATGCCTGCTTTATCAAATCCTGACAGATTGTCGCCTGACACCTGACTTGCACTCATACCGACAATTATTCCTCCGTTAAAATGCTGGGCTTTAACAAAAGAGTTAGATAAAAAGCATATAATTAAAACAAATAAAATTCTTTTCATTTTCAACTTATAATATTTACAAATAAAAAAAATGTATAAAGCATTGTAAATTTTGCATGACTTGTCCGTATATTAATTTTACAAAGATAGTTTATTTTTTATATCTGTTTATGTTTTCGTAATTAGTTTATTATCAGGTATTTATAAATTAACTTTTAGCTTTTAGCTTTTAGCTTTTGATATTTATTCTTATACTCATAATTACTCACTTTGTTCGTGAGATCACTTCGTTAAGTTCATAATTTTCCAGTATCCAGTATCAAGACACAAGTATCAAGGTTTATAATTTAATAATTGCCTTTGGTCATGGAAGTTTCATATCTTTATTAGCTAATTGTCCACAAGCAGCATCAATATCTTTTCCTCTGCTTTTGCGTATGTTTACAATCATATTTTTATTTCCCAAAAATTCTATAAAATCATTGGTCTCTTTCTCTCCTGATTTATAAAACCCTGTATTTTCAACAGGATTATATTCAATAATATTAATTTTACAAGGTGTTATCTTACAAAATTTTGCAAGATTTTCAGCATCAGATATAGAGTCATTAAAATTTTTAAATAATATATATTCATAAGTTATTCTTTTGTGTGTTTTTTCATGGTAATATTTAATAGCTTGTACTAATTTTTGAAGAGATTCAGATTCATTAACAGGCATAGCAGAACTTCTCTTTTTGTTATCAGTAAAATTTAGAGATATTGCAAGATTGAATTTTGCATTGTCATCAGCTAATTGTCTTATCATTTTTGTAATTCCAGCAGTAGATACAGTAATTCTTTGCGGGGACATAGCAAGTCCTTTTTCAGAAGTTATTATTTCTATTGATTTAATAACATTGTTATAGTTTAAAAGAGGTTCTCCCATTCCCATATAAACAATATTAGAAAGATGTCTTGAATACTTCTCAACAGCTTGTTTATTTATTATTACAACCTGATTGTATATCTCATCAAAACTCAAATTTCTTTTAAAGTCCAGTTTGCCTGTTGCACAGAAACTGCATTTTAAGTTACATCCTACTTGTGTTGAAATACATGCAGTCATTCTGTTTTTACTGGGTATTAAAACGCCTTCTATGATATTGTCATCGTCTAACTTGAATGAGGTCTTAATTGTTCTGTCAGAACTTATTTGAACTTTATTTATTTTAATGGTATTGATAATAAAAGAATCTTTTAATAATTGGCGGACATCTTTTGATATATTTGTCATTTGGTCAAAAGAACAGGTGGATTTTTTCCATAGCCATTCATAAACTTGCTTTGCCCTAAAAGGTTTTATTTTTTTTTCTGTAAAAAAAATTTCTATTTCAGGCAATGATAAAGTTTTGATATTTATTTTTTCTGTCTTGTTCATAAATGTAAATTAAGCAAAGAGTAATGTATTTTGCAAAGTTAAATTTTTAATAGAAATTCATTAGAGTTTAAAAATAAAATATTATCTTTGTATTTTTTTAATAAAACAAATTATCATAAATAATCAGGCAACTGCCTGATGAAACTTGACATAGCTTGGATTGAAGGTAATCCTAAATACTTGAAATATTAAAATGAATTAATTAACTAAATTATTAAAAATCATAAAACTATGAAAAAAATATATTTACATGCAGTTGTAATATTTATCTTAAATGCTTCAACAACACTCGCCCAAACTAATGTACCTTCCGGCTCTGTTAGTGGAACATGGACATTGGACGGTTCGCCATATAATATACAAGGCAGCATACAAATACCTGACGACTCCACACTTACCATACAGCCGGGCGTGATAGTAAATTTTCAAGGTGCTTATAAACTAAATGTACAGGGACAATTGCTTGCTATTGGTACAATAATTGATACCATTACTTTTACCTCAGCCGATACCACAGAGGGCATAAGAGGAATACGCTTTAACAACACTCCTGCCACAAATGACACATCAAAATTAATATATTGCAAATTGCAATATGGCACAAGCGATGCTGCACTTTACTTTTATAATTTTTCTAAAGCAATTATTTCTAAATGTAATATTTCACACTGCTCAGGGGTTGGAATATATTACTATAACAGCAATATAATCATCTCATATAATTTAATTTCCCATAATTCTTCCTCTGGAATTTGGGGTGGTTGGGGTAATTCAATCATAGCCTACAATAATATTTCAAACAATTCGGGTAGTGGAATTCTTTGTGCTTACAGCAATGCGATTATCTCAAACAATATCATTTCAAACAATTCATCAGGTGGTGAAGGCGGGGGAATTTGTTGTAACGATTACAGCACCCCGATTATCATCAACAATGTCATTATAAACAATTCGGCTTCTTATGGTGGTGGAATATGTTTCCATAACACTAATTCCAACAAGAATCCCAATTTGTACAATACAATTATTTGGGGGAACACTGCAAGCAGTGGTGGTTCACAGGTGTATCTTGGAGATGAGGAAAATGATCCTAATTTTTATTATTGCAATGTGCAAGGTGGCTCTGCTGCTTTTGACGTTAATGGCAATACTTACACAGGCACATACCAGAACAATTTAAATGCAGATCCTTTATTTGTTGCACCTTCTGGCGGTAGTGGCACAGGTTATAATGGAATAATTGCTGATTGGTCGTTACAAAACATTTCTCCATGTATTGATGCAGGAAACCCATTTGATACAGTCCAATTATTCAAATATCCAGCAACAGATATAGCCGGTAATATTCGTGTAACAGTTTGCCGCATAGATATAGGCGCTTATGAATATCAAACGGGAATACCTTTGGCTATTTCCTTAAGCATTTCGCAACCAATCCTCTGTAATGGATCAGCAACTGGAGAAATAGTAGCGGTTGCGTCTGGCGGTACTTCACCATACACATATCTTTGGAGCAATGGACAAACAACATTCAATGCTACTGGGCTTGTTGCAGGTAATTATACTGTAACCGTTTCTACAGCAAGCTACGGATGTACGCTTACCAAAAGCATTACAATCACACAGCCAACTGCAATTGCAATTGATGCAGGAACAGACACATCAATTATTTGCGATGGAACAGTTCAACTTGAGGCACAACCTAAATGGGTAACTTTAAACAATGGTGTAACCGCCCCTTTATATTCAGTTTTTTTTACTGATTCAGATACCGGTTATGCTGTTGGGGGTTTCGGAGGAGGAACAGCAGCAATAATTTTAAAAACAACAAATGGAGGGTCTAATTGGACATCACAAACAAACCCATCAAATTTCTGTTTATATTCTGTTTATTTCACCAATACTAATACTGGTTATGCTGTTGGCGATCAAGGAATAATTCTTAAAACAATTGATGGCGGAACAAACTGGGTTTATGTGCAAAGCGGATCAATGAATTTTTTAAGTTCAATTTATTTTATCAATAACGATACGGGTTACGCTTGTGGTCAAGGTATCTCTACCAGTGCTGAAATAATTCTAAAAACAATTGATGGTGGAACAAACTGGACAACACAAACAAGCGGAAATAATATTTCTTTAAATTCAATTTATTTCTTAGATGCTAATATGGGTTATGCTGTAGGAGATATGGGAATAATTATTAAAACAATTAATGGTGGAACAAACTGGGCAACACAAACAAGCGCAAATAATAATAATTTAAAATCAGTTTATTTTACTGATGCCGATACAGGTTACGCTGTTGGCATGTTTGGAACAATTCTAAAAACAAGCAATGGTGGAACAAACTGGACTGCACTAACTAGTGGAACAACATATGATTTAAATTCAGTATATTTTCCAAATACCAATACGGGTTATGCTGTAGGAGATAATGAAACGATTCTAAAAACAATCAATAACGGAACAAACTGGACAGCACTAACTAGTGAAACAACTTATGATTTAAATTCAATATATTTTCCAAATACCAATACAGCTTATGCTGTAGGCAATAATGGAACAATTTTAAAATTATATGTTTTGTCAAACTACACTGGAAATGATACACTAACTTATGAATGGTCGCCATCAACCGGGTTGAATTATGACACTATTCCAAATCCCACTGCCACAGGCACGAGCAACACAACATACTATGTTACTGTTACTACATCCAATGGTTGCACTGCTATAGATAGTGTTACTGTTAATGTAGATTCGCTTACAATCAACGGAACTAACGCCTCAACAATTTGCGGTGACAGCGTAACATTGTTTACATCAACAAATTATACAGGAACAGATGAACTAACCTATTTATGGCTTCCGACAGAAGGAATGGATAACGCAGGAATTGCATCTCCAACAGTTCTGATAAATGCCAATCAAGTATATTCTGTAACGGTTACAACGCCTAATGGTTGTGTTGCAACAGATGATGTCAGTGTTTCAATAATACCGATGAATACACCTGAAATTTGTATTGTAGGTGTTGACAGCACAAATAAAAATATAATTGTATGGAATAAACCTGTATCATCAGCAATTAATTCATTTTACATTTACAGGGAAACAAATATTACAGATGTGTACCAGAAAATAGGCGATGTAAATTATGACAGTTTAAGTATTTTTGTTGATACAAATTCTTATCCTGACGTACAATCAAACAAATATAAAATTTCTATAAAAGATGGTTGTGGATTGGAGTCCAATACCAGCATGGAACACAAAACTATGCACTTATCAATTAATCAAGGCATGGGAAATACATGGAATTTAATATGGGAATCTTATGAAGGATTTACTGTCTCAACATATAATATTTACAGGGGGACAGATCCAACCAACTTAACATTAATAGGATCAACGCCCGGAGGAGGAAGCACACAGTTTACTGACAATTCTGCGCCAGCTGGTTATGTATATTATCAAGTGGAAATTATAAGCCCTAACTCTTGCAATCCTTCAAAATCATACAATTCTTCACGTTCAAATATTGCAACAAACAATGGAAGTGGAATTGATGAAAATAATTATGCTTCGGATTTGTTTTCAATTTATCCCAATCCTGCTACTGACATTGTTACTTTGAATATTGACAATGTAAATAATGCAAACTTTACATTAAATATTTATAATGTGATTGGTAAATTGGTTAGGTCGGAATTGCTGAAACAAAATCAGCAACAAATTAATGTCGGAGATTTAAGTAATGGGACATATATGGTAGAAATCAAATCTAAAGGACTTACTGAACGACAAGAACTTATAATTCAAAGATAATTTTGGCAGCAACCAATCAAATAGACGGCTGACGGTCAAATGACCGCCAATGCACCTTTTACTTCATCAAGTATAGGATTTCGTACTTGGCAGGATTTAGTTCAGCACGCGGCATATTTAATATGGGTTGAACAATTAGTTGTGCCAATGTTGACAGACAAAATAATTTATAATAACAAATCTAAACATAAACAAAATGGAAAAACTTCAACATTTACAAGAACCATTAACCTGGCTTTTGCCAATAATAATCATCCTTGCTCTTTGGGAAGGAGTTTGGAAATTAATTGCAATGTGGAAAGCAGGACGAAACAATCATCTTGCTTGGTTTATTTGCATTGCTGTTATCAACACAGTAGGAATTTTGCCAATCATTTATATTCTTATGCACAGAAAAAAAGAATAATAATTGACGGTGTGGACATTGTTACGACAAAAAAAACATTGACACTAACAATTGGTTTGTGCAAACTGGTAATACAGAAAAATCACAAATAATTATCAATTACTTAAAATAAAAATTTTATTGTTAAGTATCAAATAAAGCGGTGGCATTTTTTAATTAAAAAAATATTTAGCATAAAAAATATATACATTTTTTTATATTTACTCACGTCAGACCTTTATACTAATAGAGAAAGAATATTTTACAAAGTTACATTTTTAATAGAAATCCGCTGGAGTTTAAAAATAAAATGTTATCTTTGTAATCTGACTTAAATTTGATACTAAAATATAGATGAACAAGTTGTATAAGTATAAACACGTTACCAGAAACCCAACAAAAACAAATGTCAAACTACGACAAATATAATAGAGAAGAGAGAGCGATTTGCGCTCATTTGTTTAGACTACTTCACGAAAGACTTGATCTTAAAGAAAAAAGTCCTCTAGGACAGTTTTTAAACAAACTTAAGTTGCAAAATCAAAAAATTAATTTAACTGACCTTCACTATGAAAATATAGGAATATTTTGTGAAGTTGCAATTATTCGTGATGCATTTCAAAATTTTAAACCGACAGTTAATCCTTTTATGGACGACTTGACAAAACTGATAATGCAACAGGAAAAAATACAAAATTGTAGGTTATATTCTCAATTGCCAGAAATTTTAAGCAATCCTAAACAAACTCATCCAAAACAAATTCGACAGAAAGCAACTTCCGAAGGAATTCAAATTACTGAAAATGAAGGACAAGTATTTAGAGCTATGCAAGGAATGTTTAATGCTAAACCAGACTTAGTGATAACAATTGACAATAAATTGCTTGTTTTTGAAGTTAAGTTCACCCAAGCATTTGACAAAATCCAACTCAAAAGAACTGAAAATGTTACAAAAGTATGGGCAACACTATTGTATAAGGATTTTGGATTTAAAAAACAACCTGAATATTCTATAATAAAACTTGGAGCAAAAAAAATTGAACCATATTTTGAACCATATATAAATTGGTCAGACATCTTGCAAATTGCTCAAGAAACTTATGGAAAATATGATAGGACTTTGATTGCTTTGGATAATGGTGTTAAACTTTTAAGGTAATATAATCTTGAATAAAAATGGGTATGCTGATAACAGCGGTTATAGTGCATGCCGCATATATAGTGGTTAACAAAATAAATAAAAAATAAATTTAAAGATATAACTTATCAACAAAAACTTGCGAAAAAGGTGGCATGTGCCATACCCGCAACATGTTATAGGCAATACTCAGTAAATAGACAATAAAATACTAAAAATGAAAATATGACCAGATTTTACTTAATTGGATTCACAGCACTTTTAATGGTAAACATTGCTAATGGACAAACAATTCTTAAAAAGAGAGATGTTAAATTGAAACTTAAAATTATTTCATATGAGATACAACTGAAAAATTTTGAAAATGCAATGAATCTTTTTTATAACAAAAAAGAGATAATACAGAAAAAAAATGTTCCAAAAAAATTTCTTGAACAATTCAATATAATAGAAACGACTTTATCTCAAAAAAAAACTGAATTTGAAAGCAATAAAGATAAAGTAGACATTTTCAAAAAGCAATATGATTCCAAAAATTATTGTTCTGCCACTGGACTTTTATCTTTAAACTTAACAAATGAAAATTCATACAAAGCAAGTCGTGAAATAAAAACAAAACTGACTGCTAATTTGAAAGAAGCAAAACAAAAATGTGAAAGCAATAAAGACAAAGTAGACACTTTTAAAAAGCAATATGATTCCGAAAATTATTGTTCTGCCACTGGACTTTTATCTTTAAACTTGACAAATGAAAATTCATACAAAGCAAGTCGTGAAATAAAAACAAAACTGACTGCTAATTTGAAAGAAGCAAAACAAAAATGTGAAAGCAATAAAGACAAAGTAGACACTTTTAAAAAGCAATATGATTCCGAAAATTATTGTTCTGCCACTGGACTTTTATCTTTAAACTTGACAAATGAAAATTCATACAAAGCAAGTCGTGAAATAAAAACAAAACTGACTGCTAATTTGAAAGAAGCAAAACAAAAATGTGAAAGCAACAGCGAAAAAATTATTGAATGGGAAAACTCTTACAAAAAAATGGAATATGAAAAGATTTATCAACTACTTGAGATAAGCAATTATGAAAAAAAAAAATTTAACTCAAACGACTTAAATATACTTGGAATACTCCAAAATAACTTAAAAGGGAAGTATTTGATTTATATGAGTGTAAAAGAAAAAATTATTTCTACTCCAGAAAGGATAATCAATAGAATTAACTTCGACAGCTTAACATATGAACAATCAGAACAATTAATACAAGAATTTACCACTATTTTGAACTATTCAAATTCTGAGATTCAAAAACTTGAAGGAAGTAATCCAATTTTAAAAGACCTATTTACAAATACTAAATTAAAAATTGACAACAAATTAACTGAACTCTATCAATTTAGTAAAGCAAATAAACCATTAACAAAGAATGAAATTACACAACAGGTTTTTTCTAACAAATCCATTTCTATTGATTTTATTTTGAATAAATGTTTAAAAGCTGATATAACAGTATATCACATATTTTATTTAGATGTTTTGGCATATTATAAGATAAACGATTATGATACAGATTTAAAAAAGAAAGTATTTAAAAAATCATCTGAATATCAGAATCATCTAAAAAAGTTAAAAAGTATGAGAGCAGAAATGTTAAAGTCAACGTACTATGTAAAACTTGAGGGACTCTTTAACGAAACTGACTATGAATTAAAAAGAAAAGGATTTGATATTACAATTGGACAAAACTATGGAATGGGAACAATAGCAGCAAAACCACCAAAATCAGTTTGTGTTGACGGGGAGAGATCTTTTATTCAATTAAAAAGTATTCCTTCTAAACAAGTCAATTTTTGGGAAGAAGGCACTAAGAACGAAAAACTTTTTGTGCCTGTTAACGAAACAAACGGTCTCGAAATAGAAGAGAACAAAAAAAATATTGATATTTATTTCTTATTTACTCCAAGTGGCCAAAAAACTGTAAAATATAAATACAACAACTTTGGTTTTGATTTTGGTGGATGGTATATCATAACAGATAAAGTTATCACTGCATCCAAGGTTAGGATGATTGTTGTAAATCGTATGACTGAAAAAATTTATTTTGACAAAATATATTAAACTATGAATGAAAATAACATCAAGAAGTTTTTGGAAAAATTGAAATAGGAAACAGAATTTAGCAAGTGCCATCACAATTAATAATCTGAAAAAGTGCTGTTTATATCAGAAATTTTGCTGACATTTACATTTGATTCAACAGCAATAATTTTATCTTTTTTTCCAAGCAGAGGATTAATGTCCAGTTCAATTATTTCAGGTGCTGTCATTAACAATGCAGAAAGTCGTGTTATAATATCTGCAAAAACATTTTCGTCAATACCTTGCTGACCTCTAACACCTTTAATTATTTTATATGCTTTAAGTTGTTTTATCATAGCAAGAGCTTCTTGCTTAGATACAGGAACAAGTCCTGAAGATATATCTTTAAATACCTCTATAAAAATTCCTCCAAGACCGCATAAGATTATATGTCCGAACTTAGGTTCATATTTTGCTCCTGCAAACAGTTCTGTTCCTGAAAGCATTGGCTGTAGCATAATAGATGTGGTATCTTTAATTTTCATCATTCTGTCAAACTCTTTTCCAACTGTCTCATCATCATTAACATTAACAACAACACCATTGACATCTGACTTATGGACAGGTCCTACAACTTTCATAACAACAGGAAGTCCTAATATGTTAGCTTCTTTTATTGCCTGTTGTCTTGTTTTTACAACCGCCTCTCCTACTCTTGGTATTTTTACTGCATCTAACAATCCTTGTATTTCTGCCGGAGAAATATATCCTTGTTTTGCATTGTCAATAATTGCTCTTATTTTGGGTTTATCTATTTCGGGTAATTTTATATCTTCCAAAGCAGGTTTTGGAGTATTATATATTTTTGTTAATGCCTTACCAAACACAACTTCATCAGGAAAATTTATTCTTGCTTTTGCGATAAAATAATTTATTTCATCTTTTGCATTTATTAGAGAAGGCAGTATAGGATAAATTGGTTTTTTACAGGTCTTCATCTTTTCGTCCAACACATCATAAACATCATATACATTAAACAGTCCCGGGCTACCGAATATTACAGCCATAGCATCTATATTTTCAAATTTATTTTCGCAAAAGTCAATTATAGTTGCTAATTGTTCTGCTGTTCCTGTTGCCAAAAAGTCAATAGGATTTGCTACAGAAGAGCCGGGAAATAGTTTTTCTAAAAGTTCAGGACTTTCAATATGAGGAATGTTCATGCCATTATCTGAAAGCACATCAGTAAGCATAACAGCTGGTCCGCCTGCGTGAGTGATAATAGCGATATTTTTTCCTTTTATGTCCTTGTGCATATATATAGAGGCAACAGTAGTAAGTTCTCTTCGTCCATAACATCTTACAATACCTGCTTTACGGAATAAGGTCTCTACAGCCAGATCAGAGCTTGCCATAGCGCCTGTGTGTGAAGAAGCTGCTTTGCTTCCTGCTTCGGAACCACCTGCTTTTATCGCTGCAATTTTACATCCTTTTTTTATTAAAGAACGGGCATGTTTAAATAACATTTTGGGTTTGCTGATACTTTCAATATATAATAGTTTAACTTTTGAACTTTTTTCAGGGTCAAAACTTTGGTCCATATATTTTAATATCTCTTCAACACCAAGTTGTGCACTGTTTCCTACAGAATAGACACTTGAAAATGTTAAGCCATTAGGTATTCCTGATTCCATAATAAAAACAGCAGTAGCTCCTGAGCCGGAGATGAAATCACATCCTTTTGGGTCTAATTTAGGTATTGGTGTTGTAAATACGCCTGTATAGTTTTGATTTAAGACGCCAATGCAGTTAGGTCCTATCAGACAGCCATCAACAGCATTGATACTCTTAACAACCTGTTTTTCCAGTTCTGCACCTTGTTTGTTTTCTTCGCTAAATCCTGCTGACAAGATTATAAATGCTCTTGTATTTTTTTCTTTTGTCAGTATATCAACTGTTTGCGGACAAAACTTGGCTGCAATAGCAATAATTGCCAAGTCCACGTTAGGAAGATCTTTAATATTTCTGTAAGATTTTATTCCCTGGACATTATCTTCTTTTAAATTGGTAGCATAAAGTTTACCTTTGAAATTATTATCAATAAGATTTTTTAAAATTTTCCCGCCGGGTTTATGAATATCATTAGAAGCACCGACTACAACTATACTTTTAGGATTTATTAATTGTTGATTAATCATAATTTATAAGTATTTTTTTATATTTATATATTTTGCTAAATTAAAAAAAATGTTGTTATGTTTTATTTATCTTTTGAGAATATATAAAAAAATGGTTCTTTATAAAGATAGCATTTAACAGTTTTTTTTTATTTTTGCAAATACATAATTTACTTTTTTTACGTTTATTAAAATATATATAAAGAAATTGAAAAAATATATTATCATATCTCTAATAATATTATTATCATCCTGTAATATATTTAATAAAAATAAATCAGACAACATTGTTGCAAGGGCTTATGACAAATATCTGTATGACTCAGATTTAACAGGGATTATACCTCACGGCACAACTGCAACAGATAGTATATCTATAATTAAAAACTACATAAACAACTGGATACGTCAAAAAGTAATACTACACAAAGCAGAGCAAAATCTTATTAATAAACAAAGAAACTTTACAAAACAATTAGAAAACTATCGTAACTCTTTGATAATTTATGAATATGAAAAAAATTTAGTGTCTCAAAAATTAGATACAAATATTACCGAGCAGGAAATAATTAATTATTATAACAATAATAAAAAAAATTTTGAACTTAAAGATAATATTGTAAGAGTTGTTTATGTAAAATTACATCTTAATTCACCGGATATAAAAAAAGTAAAAAATTTATATAAATCTGATAAAACACAAGATAGGGAAAAACTTACTAAATATTGTTATAAATATGCTGTAAATTTCTTTTTTGATGATTCATGGCTTATATTTAATGATTTATTAAAAGAAATTCCTATTAACACTTACAATCAGGAAAATTATCTTAAAAATCACAGATTTATAGAAATAAAAGATTCTCTTTATTACTATTTTGTTAATATTAAAGGATTTAAAATAAAAGAAAGCACCTCACCATTAAGTTTAGAAAAAGAAAATATTAAAAATATTATTTTAAATAAAAGAAAAATTAGATTCATAAATAATATGCATAATAAAATATTTAAAGATGCTTTAAAAAATAATGACTTTGAAACATTTTTTTAATCTAAAAAGATTGGAAGATTGCAAAAATTGTAACGATTGTAATGATTGAAAAATTTAAAAAAAAAACCGATTTTTAATTTCTACATTTTGATTTTTTTTAAAATGTAAGTAGAGACGAGACATGTCTCGTCTTTACAAATAATGTATTACAAAAATATAAACGTATGAAAAAATTTCTGTTATTCTCTATATTATTATTCTCTTTTTTATTAAAAAATAATTATACAATTGCACAAGATAAGGTAATAGATAAAATAGTAGCAATTGTTGGTAACAACATTATATTATATTCAGAGGTTGAATCACAATATTTACAACTTCTTGCTCAGGGATATACAAAAAATGATGTTACTAAATGTCAAATTCTTGAAGACCTGTTATTTCAAAAACTTCTTCTTGACCAATCAAAAATTGATAGTGTTCAAATCTCTGATAGTCAGGTAGAAGACGAACTAAGCAGAAGAATGCGATATTTTATCACACAGTTTGGCTCACAGGATAAATTAGAAAAATATTACAAAAAATCCGTTAATGAAATAAAAGACGAATTTAGAAATGTTATCAGAGACCAGTTAAAAATACAAACAGTAAAAGCATCAATAACTAAAGATATTAAAATAACTCCATCAGAAGTAAAAACTTTTTACAAAAAAATTCCTGAAGACAGTTTGCCTCTTATTAATTCTGAAGTTGAAATAGGACAAATAGTTAAAAAGCCGCCTATAAGTGCAGAAGAAAAAGATGCTGCAAAAGAAAAAATAAACGAATTACGGAATAGAATCTTAAATGGCGAAAACTTTGCTGCACTCGCTACTCTCTACTCCGAAGATGTAGAATCTGCAAAAAAAGGAGGTGAACTCGGATTATACAAAAGAGGCGAACTATATCCGAAATTTGAAGCATCAGCATTTTCTTTAAAAGAAAAAGAAATATCACCTGTTATTGAAACAAAAGCGGGCTATCATATAATACAGTTAATTGAACGAAAAGGAGAATATATTAATGTCAGACATATCCTGATAAGACCTAAGCTATCTCCTCTTGCACTATCCAAAGCAAAAATATTCCTTGATAGTATATCTGACATTATTAATAATAATAAAATTACTTTTAACGAAGCTGTTATAGAATTTTCAGATGACCCGACAAAAAAAAATCAAGGACTAATTATTAATCCTGTTACAGGAACTTCAAAATTTGAAGAAAGTCAATTAGACCCTAATGTTTTCTTTGTTATTGATAAAATAGAAGTGGGGCAAATATCAAAACCTATAATAATGGAAACTGAAGATGGGGAAAAAGCATACCGCATACTATATCTTAAATCAAGGACAAAACCTCATAGAGCAACTCTTGAAAAAGATTACGATAAGATACAAAATCAAGCACTTATTGATAAACAAAATAATTTTATCAATAAATGGATAAAAAGTAAGACGACCAATACTTATATTAAAATTGATGACTCTTATAAAAATTGTAATTTTGAACATAATTGGATTATTTAAAATCATAATCCTTATTAAAATTTAGATTAACCCAAGACTTAAGTCGTGGGTTAATAAGACCTAATAATATAAAATAACCGTTTTAACGGTTTATATTCTACTTTTTAAAAATCAAACAATCATAGATAATATTATATAACTTAAAAATAACTTACAATATGCAATATAACTCAGATGTGCAAGCCATTGATGATTTTGTTGAAAAATACAAACTCTTTAAAAAAGAAATTGCAAAAGTCATTACAGGACAAGATCAAGTAGTAAAAAATTTAATCATTTCAATATTTGGACAAGGACATTGCCTGCTTATTGGTGTGCCTGGACTGGCAAAAACTTTATTAGTAACTACTGTTGCAAAAACCCTTGGATTAAGTTACAAACGAATACAGTTCACTCCTGACTTAATGCCTTCTGATATTATAGGCACAGAGATACTTGATGAAAACAGAAAATTCAAATTTTTAAAAGGACCTATCTTTGCTAATATTATTCTTGCTGACGAAATAAACAGAACTCCGCCAAAAACACAATCGGCTTTATTAGAAGCTATGCAGGAAAAAAATGTTACTGTCGCAAGAACCACTTATAAATTAGATGAACCTTTCTTTGTCTTAGCTACTCAAAATCCTATAGAACAGGAAGGCACCTATCCCCTACCCGAAGCTCAATTAGACCGATTTATGTTTAATATTTGTATTGACTATCCTTCTTTTAACGAAGAAATAAATATTGTAAAAGACACTACATCAGGAACTATTATTGAACCAAACATAGTGCTAAATGCAGAAGAAATTATCTTTTTTCAAAATCTTATCAAAAAAATTCCTGTTACTGATAATGTATTACAATATGCTGTAAATTTAGTTTCAAAAACACGCCCTGACACAGAAAAAGCTCATCCTCTTGCAAATAAATATATCTCATGGGGAGCAGGACCAAGAGCATCTCAATATCTTATTATAGGCGCAAAATGTAATGCCGCTATCAATGGCAAATATTCACCTGATATTGAAGATATACAAACAGTAGCAACATCAGTATTGCGACACAGAATCATTAGAAACTATAAAGCAGAAGCAGAAAATATTACCGTAGAATATATTATTAACGAACTGCTAAAATAAATTGTAACATACAATTGTAATTAATTATGAATTATGAATTATGAGTTATGAAATTCAAAATACTTAAAATTTCACCCCGTTAGATAATTTTAAGTCAAAAGTTTAATTATTGTTAGATAATCTTGTATCTAACGGGGTAAAAATGCCTAATCAGGCAATTGCCTGATAAAATCATCAAATTTCATTATTAAATTACTCACTTCGTTCGTGAGATCGCTTCGCTAAGTTGCTAAATTGTTAAATGGTTTCAAACTTGAAACTTCGTGCTTTGAACTAAAAGCTAAATGCTAAAAGCCCTAAGTAACTAAAAGTAAACTAATTACAAAAATATAAAACTTATGAAACATATTTTATCAATAATAATTGTTTTTATCTGCCTAAGTCAGATAACTTTTGCCCAAGACCTCAAGCCAACTGAAAGTCAAGCTCTTATCAATGTTACTGTTACTGATTTTAAAGAAAAACCACGCAAAGGTGAAACGATCATTTTAGAAAACACTAAGACAAAAAAAACTTTTTCAGGCATATCAGATGCTAATGGAAAATTCTCTTTACTAATCCCCAAAGGCAAGACATATAATGTTAAATATAAAAACTTTAGTGATAATGTTGATTATAATAAAATTGAAATACCTGACCAACAAGGATTGATTACCTCAACTTTAACTATTAAGATACAACCACCTAAAACATATACGCTTAAAAATGTATTTTTTGATACTGGGAAAGCAACTCTAAAAAAGGAATCTTATAAAGCACTTAATGATTTGGTTAAAGTGATGGAACTAAAAAATACTCTTGTAATTGAAATAGCAGGACATACTGATAATGTTGGCTCTTATGAATCAAATATTAAATTATCGCAAGACAGAGCTAACACTGTAAGAAACTATCTTATCAAAAATAATATATCTCATGAACGTGTTTCTGCCAAAGGATATGGATATTCTCAACCTGTTGCTGACAACTCTACTGAAAAAGGCAGACAACAAAACAGAAGAACCGAAGTAAGAGTAATTAAAGAATAAATCCGGAAGGAAAAAAATTTCCAAAAGAAAACTTTTCCAAAGTTTAAAACTTTGTCGCGCGACCTAAAGTTTAGTAAAAATATG
>CAZZDX010000012.1:0-23937 GCA_964653185.1 uncultured Bacteroidales bacterium | reverse complement strand
GGGAAACCATTTGGAAGTACCCCTTTATTTAAAATTTAGTCGGTCAGTAGTGATAGTTTATCTAATTCTTTTAGTGTTTCAATTTCAACTTTAAAATGTATATAATTTTCAACTTTATTAAATAATGTTTCTAAATCATGGATTTTTATAATGCCTAATTCAAATTCTTCAATAACTGCCTTAAAACATTTTTCTATAGCTTGTTGTGAATGAAATGCAACTCTATGTGTTAAATGTTTTGCATCAATAATTTTATTTATTACTTCAAAATCATCTTCTGCGCTAATTAACCACTCTTTAGTTATTTTTTTCATATAAAACTTTTCCTTTTTTGATTATTTCTTTTGAAAACATACTGCCTAATTCAACGAATTTATTATACATAGGCAATGTATAAACTATTAAATCAATAGGAATATTTTTTTTTATTTCCGATAATAATCGGGAAACTTTTAAATATACCTGAATATTTTCTCTGTAATTTTTTGGCATAAATTCATCATTTGTTACTACAATCAAATCAATATCACTGTCCTTGTCAGGATTTCCATAAGCATGAGAACCAAAAAGAATAACTTTATATGGATTAATAGTTTTTAATTGTTTTATTATTTTATCAATATATGATGACATAAATAAATTTATTGTTTTTATTTTTTTACAAATTTACATAAAAAAGTATAGATATTTTATATTTTTTGTATTTTTTTGTGATTTTTTTTGCTAGTTTTGTGTAAAAATAAAATAAAAAATACAGGAATCAGATAATAAACAAATTCTGTGACGTGAGAATATCTTGCCTGAAATCTTCCATGCCCTATGGTTATAGTTATAATTGCAATAAAATGTAATAAACAAAGTGAATTTATTAAAAATATGATTTTATTATTAAATTTGTTCTTAATTAATAATACAGATGTATAGATAAAAATTATTAAGCTAAGAATAAACCAAAAAATATTCCAAAAAAATATATCATGAATTTTATAATAAATATGATATAAAAATAACCATAAATTGCTATATTTATTTTTAACATTAAATTCTAAAATAATACTTTTAAATGGGTCTGTTTTATAAAAATAATCTTTGTAAACAAGTTCTCGGATTGATTCTTTAAGTGAAATCCATTCTTTTGTTTTTAAATCCATCATTAAGTCAGGTTTATGTATTTTGTCCTGAATAAAAAGTTTATTATATCGTGTTGGAATTATTGAATAATAAAATTGAGCTTTTGAAACACTAATATTATTTATATATTTTCCCAAAAGAATAGATTTATCTTTGAGATAACCGGTAGAAGAAATTTTTTTATCTCTAAGTTTTTTATCTCCTAATCTGTAATGTTGCGAATAATCAATTACATAATTTATCCTTTTTGAATTTGCAATCGAAAATATACCATCAACTTTAATACTATATAGCCCCCATAAAATATTTAATAATAATATCGGTAATAATAATAAGAAATAAAATTTTAAATGATATTTGTTAAAAATCATAAATAATAATATAAAAAGAGGTAAAAAGTATATATAAATACCATTGGAGCGAATTAAAGAAGGAAAAATTAAGCTAATGGAAAAAAATATCCAAGTCCATTTATTTTTTGAATTTATTAAGCAAATAAATAATCCACATATTAATAATATTGAATTTGAATAGATTGACTCAGTATATAAATGTGTATCAATATTTAATTTAAAACTGTCCATTAAATATATACTTAATGCAATTGAAATAAAAACTACTATTTTTTTGTAATACTTATTTACAACAAAAATAAAGAATAAGGATATTATTAATGTAATAAAATTTTGAATATATATTATAGTTAAAATATTATCACTAAATAAACCAATAAAATAACAAAAAAAAGGAAATCCAACAGGTAAGAAACTAATTGATGGAAGAATACCATTATTTAATTGTTCTACTATTTCAAAATATTCAAATGTATCATAAGACGAGCCAACAATTGGTGCCCAAATAAAAAAAGGCAATCTGGAGAATAAAAATGCTGTAATAACAATTAAAACAGAAATGATTAAACTGTTTTGCTTAATAAAACTAAATTTTTTTTTTGCTAAAGATTTAAACATTTAATATAAATAAAATTACTATTTTTGAAAAACAAAACTAACAAAACTATGAAAGCAATCAGGCACACATCTGATTAACCCTGCTGGCAATTGATATAATTTTAAGTTGTGAACGGTTCAAAAATTATTTATACAAGCTTTCATTATCCTGTATATCGATCCACAAAGCAAAGATACACATTTTTATTTCGGAATTATTTCGGAATTATTTCGGAATTATATAATACGATCCTTTTGTTTTTCCCTTTTTTAATAAAATCCCTTTATTAACTAAATCCAATAAATCACTCAGAACTGTTCTGTCACTTATCTCTGAAAATAATTTCCTGTAATCTCTGTTTGTTATTCTACCATGTTCTTTTATGTATTTTAATGCTTTTTTTTGTCTTTCACTTAACTCTAAAATTTTTTCTTCCTCAAATCTTTCTTTTGTTGAAAATACAGTAACTAACACACTTTCTTTGTCCGATTTTATTGATGGGAATTCTGGTTTTAATGGATGATTCTTATGTTCATCAATTATTTTATTCCATCCTTCACCTAATTCTTCAATATATTCTATTTTTGCAAGCACCCTGGCAATAACAGGATTTCTTGAATACTGTTTTTCTGTTATATTTTCAGGTGTTATTTCTGCTGGTAACCCTCCTGGATTATAGAACTCAATCCTGTCAGAAAATATCTTTATAATTACCTTGGTGTGCTGATTATAGTAATCTCTGTGGCAAACAGCGTTTGTTACTAATTCTCTTATTGAAAATAGTCCATATTCCGGGATATCCTGTCTTCGTATCTGATAAGGTAGCAATTTTGACATTATAGCGATATTTTCTTTTATGTAGCTGTAACACCGGTCAATTTGTTCGAATAAATTTCCTGAAAATTCTTTATAGTCCAGTCGTTCAATGCCGATGTTTTGTCCTTTATATTTTGCAAGAGCTATATATGAATTCATAAAAAATCTCTGTGGCTTTTTTCCAAACAGTAAAATCCCTGCATTTGTTGGTTTATATTTTTTTAAGCATCCCAGCGATTCTATGATATCTTGTGAATTCCCGATAACTTTCTTCTTATAAGTTTCCTCATAGAGTGGAAAAAATTGTCTATCAATGAAATTCCAATCAATATCATCAATTGATGCGCCTTTACAAATCTGTTCATCCCAATAAGTTTTTCCACCCGTATCTTTTACTATTTTTCTTATCTCACTTGCAGAAATTTTACGGTTTGCTCTTCCAACTCTTTTATATGCTATATTTTTAAAAAAAACAGGTTTCTCATAAATTTCCGGAACTTCTATGATAATTATATTTCTATTATCTGTTTTTTCTATATACACTGAAGGAAAAATAACAGGATCAAAATTTTCGCTTATTTTCTGTGGGATTTTTTCTAATGTATCTTTGCCAATAATTGCTCCAATAATCTTGCCTTCATCTGAAATACCAACAAAAACCTTTCCGCCATTTGTATTTGCGAATGCACAAATTGTCTTTAAAATTTTTTCTCTATCCGCAAAACTTTGCTTAAATTCAATGGTTTGAGATTCTCCTTTTTTGATTAAATTTATTATATTCATCTGGAATTATATAAATTAAAATGCAATCTGCAATAAAGGTATAAAATTATAAGCAATAAAGCACATAAAATTTTGCCTATTTCTTGAAAAATAAAAAAAATTATTTATACAACCTTTCATTATCCTGTATATCCATTCACAAAGCAAAGATACACATTTTTATTTCGGAATTATTAATATGACCCTTTTATATTTGCACCGCATTATTTTAAGATATAATAAATACCTCTTCCAAGTCCCATTTGTTTAATTATATTTTTTGATTTTTTACAGGATTGTTATCTCTTATCCGATAAAAATAAAAATGAATATATCAAAATATCGGGTTAAACAGAACATCTATATTTGTATAAATATTATTATCAAAATTATCAAAGGTTAACTAATAACCAACTCCCAAATTTGATATTAGAAATTGGGATTTAAAATTTGATTAGAAATTAAAATATCAGGCAGTTGCCTGATAGGTCAATTTAGTTTCAATTATTTAAGTCGTCGGTTGATGGATATAATTTTAAGTTATGAACGGTTACTTATTTTTTATTATAATATTATCTTAAATTTAGGTCTCTTAAATCAATTTTTTTAACTTCAGTTTCCATTCTTTTTTTAATTTTTTCCCAGTTAATTTTTTTAATCATTTCAGGCATTAACTGGTCTTGTGCATCATCAAAATAAACCAATGAACGTAATACCTGATAAGCAATATCAGATTCTTTTCCAAATTTTTCAGGTAACTTTTCAATAAGATATTTTAATTTAAACTCGTTCAATAAAAAAAATAAATCTATGAAATCTTTTTTTATACCTCTGCCTGATATAGCATTAAGTTTCATTAATGCTATATCCAATTTGTCGGAGATATTTATATTTTCAAATATAATAAATGGCTGAACAATATTGTATTTGTATTTAAAAAAAGACAATTGGACTTTATTTATTTCTCCCACCAGTGTATTTTTTTGGCTATAAAGTTGTGTAAACAATCCCAGTTCTCCTAACCTTTCTTTAAGCATCTCAAGATTGAAGTTGTGCGGAGTAAAAAAGTCAAAATCTATTGACTTTCTATGTCCAATTTGCAAGGCAAGAGCTGTTCCTCCTGCTAAATAAAAATCATTAATCCAATCCTGTTTTGATAAATGATGAAATATTTCCAGTTGGTTTTTTGTCAATATGTCAAAATAAATTTTATTCATCTAAAATTAGTTTCCAGTATTTTTTTGTTTTTGGCAAAATCTGTTTATTATTTATTGCATTTTTTTTTATTGTTTCAATATTATAATGATTCAACAGCCATATTACTGAGGATGTATTTCCATAGTTTAATATTCGTTCAATAACTAATTTAGAATATTTTTCAATATCAATTTTTTTTAAATCATATTCCCAAAAATACACAGAAAAATCTTCTGGTAAGTTAGCCCTGTCTTTCATAGAATTATTTTTTTTAGATAAAATATTTTAAAAGACCAAATCCTACTTTGCTACAAAGGTATAAAATTATAAGCAATAAAATACATAAAATTTTGCCTATTTCTTGAAAAACAAAAAAAATGAGTAACCGTTCACACTCTATTTTTTATAATTAGATTTAGGCGCTTAAGAAAAAAACTTTACCAACATTGTTGTCTATAGGGGACTTCTATTAATTCATTTCTTTCAAGAAACAAATATAATGAATAAGATGCGAGACATAAATATTTCTTAATAGCCATAGCTATTAAGAAATATTTTGTCGAAGTCAGATTGTTTATTATATTTGTTCCCTTTGGGTTTTCAGAGTTTCCCATATACTTCTTCAGATTTTCTTGCATTATCCCGATAGTGCTTTAAAAATCTTCCTCGTCTATAAAAAACTCTGAAAATCTTGATGTGAATGAATTAATAGAAGTCCCCTATAATATAAATTTCTAATTGCTCTATCAGGCAACTGCCTGATGACCTAAACAAGCCCTAATTTCCAATGTCTAAATTGGGGCATTGGTCATTATTTTGGTCATTTTGCATTGGGTATTGGTCATTTTTTAGGTCAATTAGGTCAATTAGAAATTAGGTCAATTAATTAATATATGTTTAATGATACAAATAGTTATAAAATAATGATCTGTGAACGGTTACAAAAATGATTTATACAAGCTTTCATTATACTGTATATCCATCTTCAAAGCAAAGATACATATTTTTATTCTGTCTTTTGTTTCTCTTTTATCAGCTTCCAGAAGTCATCGGCTATTTTATCTCTTGAAAAATATTTTTTTACATATTGAAGAGCATTATATCCAAAAAAATTAATTAGTTTCGGTGAATTGTATATTTCAATTATTTTTTCAGATAAATCTTTGTCATCTTCCGGAACAAAAGAAAGTCCACATTTGCCTTGATCAATAAACAACTCTTTTGCTTCTCCTTCAACTCCTAACAGGATTGGTTTTTTCATAGACAGGGCTTCAAAAATTTTTGAAGGAATAGCTCCTTTAAATATGTCTAATCGTTTTAAAGGTATAACAGCAACGTCAATGGCTTTAATAACTGACGGCATATTATTTTTAGAAATAGAGTCAAAGAAATAAACATTATCTAAGTTAAGTTTGTTTTTAATCTCTAATAATCTTTTTTTCTCTGGTCCATCACCTAATAACACAAATTTTATTTGTCTGTATGAACTATTATTTTTTAGTGCTTCGGCAGATTTCAGTATAACATCTAATCCCTGAGCATATCCTATAATTCCGGCATATAATAATATAAAATCGTTATCTGCGAAACTATTTTTTTCTCGCCATTTAGTTCTTATATTTTCAGGATTATAAAAATTTATATCAACTCCATTTTTTAACCAGTATATTGTTTTATCAGGAAATCTATTGAGTATGTTTTTTACAATTCCTTGTGTTTGGCATGTGATAATTTCTGATTTTTTGTATAAAAATTCTTCTAATAAAATAGTTGATTTTAATAAAAATTTATTAGATATGAGTCCTAATTTTTCAGCACTTTCAGGCCATAGGTCAGAGACGTTGAATATTAGTTTAGATTTTTTTATTTTTTTTAGCAGATAAGCAGATATGCCTAAAAACAGAGGCGGAGATTCACAAAAGATGTAGTCATATTTTTTTAGTTTAAACAAACCAACAAAAAATGATGAAAAGACAAATGAAAAGTAATTAATGATTCTAAAGAATATAGATTTGCTGTTTTTTACAAATATCCATGAACGGTGTATTTTCAGTCCTTGCAATTCTTCATAATAATACAATTTTTTTTTATATTTATCATAAATTTTCATTTGAGGATAGTTAGGCATAGCTGTCAAAACAGTTATGTCTGCTCCTTTGTTTTGCAATCTTATGGCTATTTCAAAAAGGCGGTTTTGTGGAGCACCTGTTTCAGGAGGAAAATATTGAGTAAGAATAAGGATTTTCATTTTTTATTTTTTTCAATAAGAGCATTATAAATACCTATCATTTGCTGAACATTATCTTTCCAGTTAAAATATTTTATCACTCTTTTCCTTCCATTTTCACCTAATGTCGTTCTTAAATTTTTGTCCATGATTAATCTTTCAATGGCTAATGCTAATTTTTTAGTATCTTTTGCAGGAACAATTAATCCTGTATGTTCGTTTTTAACTATTTCAGGCAATCCACCAACATTTGAAACAACTACAGGTTTTTCACATGCTAATGCCTCTATTATGGCAACACCAAAGCTTTCATTATTTGATAAAGCCACATAAACATCAAGCATATTATAATAATCAGGAACTTTAGCAAAATCAATTTTACCTGTAAATATTGTATGGTTTTTAATATCAAGCTCTTTACATAACAGTTTTAAATTATTTTCTAATGAACCGCCTCCCACAATAAGTAATTTTATAGATAATTCAGGGTATTTATTTTTTATAATTCCAAAAGCTTTAATTAAATAATCAATGCCATAATCCTTTTCCAATGCTTTAACAGTCCCTATTACAATATCATTTTTATTAAATAAATTTTTGACATCATTTTTTTTAAAAACATCCAAATCAACCCCAAATGGTGTTATTTCAATTTTTTTACTGGTATATAATTGTGTCTCAACAGCCATAGCACTGCTGGTTGATAATATTTTATCTGCTTTACTTAAATTATATTTCAACACTAACTTATGTAAAATAGATTTCTTTGGAAAATCAAAAATGTCACTACCCCACACAGAAATAATAAAAGGATGAAACCCGCTCAATGCACCTAAAAGACCATAGCTTGTAGCATAATGAGCATGTAATATATCAGGATTAAATTCTTTAATTATTTTTTTTAATACAGGAAGAGCTTTTAAGTAATAAAATTTGCTAAAACTTTTTACATCTCTCATTCTATCCGGATTAAAGCCGACTGAATATATTTTAATGTTATTATTATATACATTTTTATTATAAGAGGATAATCCAAATATGCAAACACTATCTTTTTCATTAGATAGGGAATTTGCCCATTTTATTGTATGAGAAGAAGAATGGTCAGATAGGAGTAATAATTTCATAATGCTTCTTGCTTTATCATTTTAGATGGATATGTGTAATATGAAAAATTAAACAAAATTAATGCGTATAAAGGTATTTCTACAATCATTAAGCTATTATAAGGATACATATCAAACCAGCCAAAACATATTCCGCCGGTAAAAAAAGAATATATAACGAGAATCCAAACATTTTTTGTTAAATAAACAAAGCACAAAGTAAAATATAATAAAGATGATATTATATATATATATACTGCCCCCCAAAAAGGACCACCAAGTATATATGTGGTGCCTATAAAAGTATTAACATTTGTTATTTCTTTTTTTTCTTTATCTATATAAAATTTTTTTTTATTAATTATATTTTCATAATCATTATTTATAAGGAAAAAGTAAATGTTTTTAGCAGGTTGCAATAAAGTTGTTTCATTTTTAGTAATTGGATTATTATGTTTTGTATATTCGCTAAACCCTAAAACTCCGGCAAAGAAATATTTTGAAATATGTTTTTGAAAAAAGACATACGTTGATGGTTTTGATAAAAAATCCTTATCTTTTAAGCCCAAAGATGGATAATATGCACAAAAAAATAAAAAACCAATACCAATTATAGAAATTATAATTTTCAGAAGGGTTATTTTTAGTTTGCCTCTTAAATACCTATAAATAAATGCACTCACCAAAGTAAGAAAAACAATTCCTTTTACCTGATACAAAAAAATCAAAGTAAATAAAATTAAAATTGTTAGCAAATAAAAAATATTTTTTTTTTGTCCAACTCCTATCAGATATATTAAAAGCATTATTGATAACACCAAAAAATGCCCGGACATACCGGAACCATAATATGTAGTAAAATCATCACTGCCTATATTCATTATGCCTTCATAATTATTTGCTGCTTTAAATGCCCCTACAACCATAGCAATTATAGCTACCCATGATATAATTAAAATAAATTTTTTCCATTTATACTCAAAAAATATTTCCTGAAAGGGATTTTTTATATTAATTATTTTTTTCCAAAACAAAACAAACATTATAAGCCCGGCCAACCAAAAGACAAACAATCCTACTATCCATATTAAAACAGAAGGTGTGTAAAGAGTAACAAAATCAATATGCGGAGCAACAAAAAAAGCCAATGTAACCACAATTGTATATGGAACAGATAATGCAATAAATGGAGTTATATATGTTTTATATAACAGATAATCTATTCTTGAAAGTACTATTACTTCAATTATCAGCAATAATATTATTAAGTAATCAGTCATTTTTTTAAACTTTCATATTTATATATTGCTTTTCTAAAAAAAAGTTTATCAACAGAGTTTAATTTATTAGAGTAATTGATAAGATTATGAGCAAAAATAATTAAATCGCTTATTGAAAATTTTGCTTTAATTTTTAGCAGAGGGAAAATATATAAAAGATATGTAAACCTCCAAATATTCCATACGGCTTTTGACCAATACTGTTTCAAATCAATATATCTATTCAGATAATAAATAAATATTCTGCCTTTATTTGTAGTTGAAACAGTATTTATAGATCTGCCAACTTTATGAAAAATAACAGAGTTTACAACACAAACCATTTTTTTATTATTGTCTTTCATCCTTAATGCAAAATCAAAATCTTCTTCTCCAAAGAAATATTTTTCAGATAAAATTCCTATCTCTTTAAAAACATCTGTTTTGAGAACAAGCAAACACCCTGTAACAAAAGAAATATCAATATAACCTCTTTGAGTTTGTTTTTTTGTTGGTGTATAATAATATTTTCTTCCACCATACCATACAAGTTTACCACCGCAATTCCATATTTTGCTATGATTGTCATAATACTTAATTTGACCTGTTGCAGCAGAATAATATTTATTATTTTCAAGAAAATAAACGATTTTTTGTAAAAAATCTTTATTAACTGTTGTGTCATTATTTAACAGACATACATAATTTGCTTTACTTTTAATGGCATATTTTATACCAACATTATTTCCAGCAGCAAAACCAAAATTTTCATTATTATTAATTATAATAATTTTATCACTTGATGATAAATGATTAATTTTTTTCTCAATATCTGACTCTCCACCTAATTCTGCTATTTCCCTGCTATAGTAAAAACTTTTTTTGTTATGATTTTTCAGCCATTCATTTATTTGCTCAATAGAGTTATCAGTTGAGCCATTATTAATTAAAACAATTCTGTAATTAGAATAATTATTTTTAAATACAGAATCTATACATTCAATTGTATCTATTGCATTATTCCAAGTTAAAATAAGAATATAAACACTTTTATTATCTCGCATTATGTTATTACCCCAAAATTTTTTGTTATTATAACAAGTTTTTTCTTTGTAAATATAAAACAGCAGTTGCAACAATTAAATTAAAAATTTCAAAGACAGATAATTTAAAAAAAAATATCCCAAAAAAACAGGTTGTACTGCTGCCACTGCAGCTATTTATTTAATTCGTTTGTAGCTTTGCTACGTTAAGTATTTATTATTTCATATTATTCAACGGTCTTTTTATTTTTATAATAAATCTTATTAAAAGAATAGATAAGACAAACTCACCAGCAAGCATTGATATTGAAGCAGCTACATCAAAATAATAAGGGCTAAATCCTATACACAGAAGTAATGATATTACACCACCAATAAGCACAAAACTTAAAAATTGTTTTTTAAATCCAAGATTTATTAAACCAATTATTCCATAAAAATAATTCAGTCCACCAAATAAAATTACAAAACTAAGTATTCTAACATCAATAATAGAACCTAAATATTTTTCTCCAAAAGCAATAATGACAATATATTTTGCAAATACAAAGACAAATAAGCTTAGTAATAATAAAACAATAAAATAATATTTTCCTAGTTTTAATAAGGTATTTATATTATTTTTTAACGAACCTGTTGACTTAAATCTCTTGCTAAAATATGGATACAAAGATACAGATACAGGCTCAATTAACGTTTGTAATGCCTTAACTAATTTCTCAGCCGATGCATATATTCCAACTGTCATATTATTAGTAAGCAATCCTAGTATAAAAATATTTGCATTTCTATAAAAATTCATTCCTATTGTAGAAGCGAATATGTGCCATCCATCTTTAATCTGAAAAATTAAATCTTTCTTTTTTGGCAATACCCAAACTATCTTTATGGTCCTGAATGCTAAATATATACTTACTGCGCCTGCTAATAAGGTTCCTATAGAAGTTAGCAAAGGAATGTATAAATAATCACTTTCATTTTTAATAACAAAGAAAACCAGTATAGTAAATATACCTTTAGAACATACATTAACAATAGTAATATATTTCATTTTTTCCAATCCCTGAAATAGCCAAATAGGTATAAAAATATCTCCTATAGCTATTCCTATTGAAAAAAGATAAATAGTAAAAGAATTTGTAAACTTAGGTAAAAATAAGATTAATAATATAAATAACGATAATATTAACAAGGAAACAAAAAATCTTATTATTAATACACTAAAAAAAATAGTAGAAACAGTAAGTTTATTATCTCTATTTATTGATATTTGCTTAGTGGCAGAAAAGTTAAAACCATAATTACTAAAAAGAATTACATATTGCATCAATGTAGTCCACCATACAGCAATACCATATTTTTCAGGACCAACAACACGTAACAAATAAGGCAATGCTATGAGAGGAAATACAAAATATACAGCATTTAAAACAGATAATGAAAAAAAATTTTCAACTAATTGTTTATATTCCTTAACTTTTATATACTTTTTAAGTTTATTTATCAAAACAAATATTTTATTTTTCAATTTGATTATTTTATGTATGATAAAAAATTTGTTTTATGTTGTCCATTAAAATAATAGATAAAAAACTTAAAATTATCCCAACTACTACAGATATGATTAAAAATTTTAACAAAGACATTTTTTCTTTTTTTTGAATATCCGATTTTATCCCTAATTCAAAAGCTTTTTGTAGTTTGCTAAGTTTATAATTTATCTCAATACTTCTTTTAATGAAGTAGAGCATTTCTCCACGTGCATTCATATAATAAATCCCATCATATTTATCTGTTCCATCCACATTTTTATTTAGTTTAAATAAATTTATTTGCATATCAATAAATTCCTTCTCTTTTAATAATTCTTTTCTTTGCTCGGCAACAGTTTTTAATACATACTCATTATTATTGATATAAACTAGCAATTTATCAATAATCGTATTTATTTGCATAGAATCATATACAACTAATGATAATTCTATAAGATTATCTTTAATATTTTCAATATTTTTTATGTCTTCTATATCTTCTATATATTTTATATCTTTTATATTCTTATTCATTTTTAATACAGACAAGTAATGAATTTTGAAATTATTTATTAATGTAATTGCTTCTTGTTTTGATATATAATTATATTTCCATGATATATTTATCGTATATGTATCCTTTGAATTGAATCTGAAAATAATAAATAAAGAGATTACTACACAAAAGATTACAATAAACTTAATTATATTTTGCTTAATAGTTTTTATCATTTTTTTATTTTATTAAATTTTTATTTGTTAAATTTTATCCCGACTTGTCGGAATTGTTTACATAAATGTTTTATTAATAATTTACAAATATACATAAAAATTTTGTTTATACAACCGCATAAAAACTATAAAGTTTTATAAAGAAGTTTTGCGTTAAATTTTTTTATCCAAATGGGATGATACTGATTTATTATCCAACATAAGGTGAACAAATTAACCTGTTGGTTATATACAATTTTTTATATTACTGTTCGTCATCATTTTAAAACGAACAAAATTAATTTTAATTTTTTAATTCTTTTTGTTTAATATTGTTTTATATTTTATACTATAAATTTATGCGAATATTTTTAATTGGATATATGGGCTGTGGCAAAACAAATTTTGGAAAATATTTGGCAAAGAAAGTAAATTTTAATTATATTGATTTGGATGGTTTGTTTGAAGAAAAATATAATATAAGTATTGAAAAGTTTTTTGCTGATAAAGGTCAGGATGAGTTTAGAAAAACAGAACATCAGTTATTAACAGATACATTAAACTATGATAATGTTGTTATTGCTACAGGAGGTGGAACGCCTTGCTTTTATGATAATATGAAAATTATAAAAGATAATGGCATTTCTTTTTATATAAAAATGAGCACAGATGATTTATTTAACGGACTAACAAATTTTAAAAATAAACGTCCTTTATTGAAAAAAATGACAAAAAAGGACTTGGAAAATTTTATCAAAAAACAGTTGAAAGAAAGAGAACAATATTATTTTCAAGCTGATTATACTATTGATATAACAACAGGACAGCCATGTTCTACTACTTACGAACAGATTATGAAAAAATTAATGGAGTAAACTTTTGATGCTTGAATAGATTCTGTGTTTGGGGAAAATAATATTTTAAAATTTTTGTTATAATAAAATCTAAAAGAGGTTTAGTATATTTTATTATTTTTGTCAAAAATTAATTATTAATAAAGAGTTAAAATGAAAATATTAATAGCTGGAACTGGCTATGTGGGTTTAGTAACAGGAACTTGCTTCTCAGAAGTTGGTATAGATGTTACTTGTGTTGATATTGATAAAACAAAAGTAGAAAATTTAAGAAAAGCTATTGTATCAATTTATGAGCCAATGCTTGAGCCAATGGTAAAACGAAATATAGAAAAAGGCAGATTACATTTTTCAGATGATTTATCTTCTTCTATTGATGATTGTGAAGTTATATTTTGTGCTGTTGGAACACCGCCGGAAGAAGATGGAAGTGCTGATTTAAGACATGTGCTTGACGTTGCCAAAAAAATAGGTAAAAATATAAATAATTATATACTTGTTGCAACAAAAAGTACTGTGCCTGTTGGAACAGCACAAAAGATTAAAACTACTATACAAAAGGAATTAGATATACGTAAAAAAAATATAGCGTTTGATGTTGTTTCAAATCCCGAATTCCTTAAAGAAGGAAATGCTGTTGAGGATTTTTTGAAACCTGACAGGATAATTGTAGGTGCTGAATCTGAAAGGGCTAAAGATATTATAAGAAAACTTTACAAACCTTTTACTCTTAATGGACATCCTATTATTTTTATGGATATACTCTCGGCTGAAATGACCAAATATACAGCAAATGCAATGCTTGCAACAAAAATTAGCTTTATAAATGATATAGCAAATCTGTGCGAGATAACAGGAGCTGATGTTAATATGGTTAGAAAAGGAATAGGAAGCGATACAAGAATAGGAAATAAATTTATTTATCCCGGCATCGGATATGGTGGCTCTTGCTTCCCAAAAGATGTAAAAGCTTTGATAAAAACTGCTAAAAAAAATAATTATCAATTAAAAGTCCTTCAAGCTGTTGAAGATGTTAATGAAAAACAAAAATCAATCTTGTTTTATAAAGCACTTAAATTTTTTAATAATAATCTGAAAAATAAAACTATTGCTTTGTGGGGATTATCTTTCAAACCAAAGACAAATGATATGAGAGAAGCTCCTTCTTTAATAATAATTAAAAAACTTATAGATGCAGGAGCTAATATAAAAGTTTATGACCCTATTGCTATAGAAGAAGCTAAACATATAATAGGAAATAAAGTTGAATATACAAATGACCTTTACCAAACTATTACCAATGCCGATTGCTTGATGTTAATAACAGAATCCTCTGAATTTAGATTCCCTGATTACCAAAAAATGAAAAAAATTATGAAAAGACCTGTTATCTTTGATGGGAGAAATATTTATGACAAAAATGTAATGAAAGAAAATGGATTTATTTATTTTTGTATAGGAGTTAAAACAAAATATTAAAATTAGAAAAAAAATGTAACTATTCAGCTTGTTAAAAATGTTTACCCCGTTGATATATTATCTGCGAGGTTAATAACTTGTTGCTGGTAGCTGGTTACTGTTTATAAGAAACGAGAAACAAGAGACCAGAAACATCAAATAAGAATATCAAAATTTCTAAATTTGTTGATTTAGACAAGTTGGAATATCTGAATAGTTACAAAAAAATAATTTTCATTTTCTACAGATTGAGTTTTTTAAAACTATTAGTAGAGACGAGGTGCGCCTCGTCTCTACTAATAATTTAATTACAAAAATATAAACAGAAAAGCCAACAGCCAACAGCCAACAGCCCGAAGTGATTAAAAATAAACTAATTACGAAAATATAAACAGATGAGAAAAAAAATACTTGTTACAGGTGGTGCTGGATTTTTGGGCTCACATCTATGTGAACAACTTCTTAACCAAGGTAATGAAGTTATTTGCCTTGATAATTATTTTACAGGACAAAAACAAAATGTCATTCATTTATTAAAAAATCCATATTTTGAGATTGTCCGTCATGATATAACAATGCCTTTTTATATTGAAGTAGATGAAATATATAACCTTGCTTGTCCTGCTTCACCAATATATTATCAGTATAATCCTATTAAAACAGTAAAAACATCTGTAATGGGTGCTATTAATATGCTTGGATTAGCTAAAAGAATAAAAGCTAAAATATTACAGGCATCTACAAGTGAAATTTATGGAGACCCTACAATACATCCGCAGACAGAAGATTATTGGGGACATGTAAATACTATAGGTATAAGAGCTTGCTATGATGAAGGTAAAAGATGCGCCGAAACATTGTTTATCAATTATCACCGCCAAAATAATGTTAATATAAAAATTATACGAATCTTTAATACTTACGGACCTCGTATGAAACCCAATGATGGCAGAGTTGTTTCAAATTTTATAATTCAGTCCCTAAAAAATGAAGATATTACTATTTATGGCAATGGGGAACAAACACGAAGTTTTTGCTATGTAGATGACTTGATTGATGGTATGATTAAATTTATGAATTCAGAAAATAAATTTATCGGACCTGTTAATATAGGAAATCCCGAAGAAATTACTATGTTGGATTTAGCCAAAAAAATTGTAAAACTTACAAATTCCAAATCAAAAATTATTTATAAATCTTTACCTGATGATGACCCTATACAAAGACAACCGAATATTGATTTGGCTAAGAAAGAACTGAACTGGAAACCAAAAATTCAACTTGATAAAGGTCTAATAAAAACAATAAAATATTTTAAGTCAATAAAAATATAGAATTATAATCCGCGTTCGCGGGCAAAATTAAAAATTTATAATGTTAAATATATTAGTTACAGGATGTAATGGACAGCTTGGAAAAGAAATTTGTAAGCTAAGTCCAGTGTATAGTGATTATCACTATTTCTTTACTGATATAGATGAACTGGATATTACTAATTATGAAACTCTTGAGAATTTTTTTTCGCATACCAAGATTGATTGTATAATTAATTGTGCGGCATATACAGCTGTTGATAGAGCCGAAACAGACATAAAAGCAGCATCTTTGTTAAATACTCTTGCTGTAAAATATCTTTCAATATTTTCAGAAAAATATAATTCTTTGCTTATACATATATCCACAGATTATGTTTTTGATGGTAAAAATTATAAACCATATATAGAGAATGATAAAACAAATCCTATTTCTGTATATGGAAAAACAAAACGGGAAAGTGAAAATCAAATTATTTCCTGTGCAAAAAAAGCAGTTATTATTAGAACTTCATGGCTGTATTCCTCTTATGGAAGTAATTTTGTTAAGTCAATTATTAAATATGCCAAAGAACGGGAAAAACTTAATATAGTGTTTGACCAAATAGGAACACCAACTTATGCAAGAGATTTAGCTAAAACAATTTTTGATATTATTACACAGATTAATCATAAAAAAAATACAGTAGAAATTTATCATTATTCAAATCAAGGCGTTATAAGCTGGTATGATTTTGCTAAAGCAATAATAGAAATATCAAATATTAATTGTATAGTAAATCCAATAGAGACAAAAGATTATCCAACACCAGCTCCTCGTCCGTATTATAGCGTTTTAAATAAAAATAAAATTAAAAAATATTATAATATTAATATACCATACTGGAAAGATAGTTTAAAAAAATGTATTAAAAAGATAAATGAACAGAACAGATGAAACAGTCCATAACCAAAGACAGTTATGAATTATGAATTATTTACATTGAACTTGTTGAAATGTGAATTATGAATTACAGATTACGGATTATGTGCTTTGAACTGGAAATTGGAAACTGAAACCTGGAACTTGGAACTTGGAACTGGAAACTAAAAACTTGATACCTTTGCCTAATTTGATATTTCTTGCGTGGTGAATAATTACTAAAAATTTAATCAAAAATATTTATTATGAATAAACAAAATATTGATAAATCAATTTTAAAAAAAGCACAGTCATGGTTAGAAGGTAACTATGATAATACAACAAAAAAACAAGTAAAATATCTGCTTGAAAATGATGTTAATGAGTTAAACGATGCTTTTTACAAGGATTTGGAATTTGGCACAGGCGGATTAAGAGGAACTATGGGCGTTGGCACAAACAGAATGAATAAATATACCGTAGGAATGGCTACACAAGGTCTTGCCAATTATTTAAAAAAGATATATAAAAATGAAAAAAAAATAAAACTTGTTATTGCTTACGACTGCCGAAACAATAGCTCTTTTTTTGCAAGAACAGCTGCTGATGTTCTTACTGCTAATGGTTTTAAAGTATATTTATTTGACGAACTCAGACCAACACCGGAATTATCATTTGCTGTTAGATATTTAAAGTGTAATGCAGGAATTGTAATAACAGCTTCACATAATCCAAAAGAATATAATGGATACAAGGTATATTGGAACGATGGCGGGCAATTAGTGCCTCCTCATGATAAAAATATTATTGAACAGGTTGAAAAAATCAAAAATATTAATGAGGTAAATTTTAAAGGAAAGAGTAAGCATATTGAAATAATAAGCAAAAATATTGATGACGAATATTTAAAAAGAATTAAAGCTCTCTCTCTTTCTAAAAATATCATAAAAAAACATAGACACCTAAAAATTGTTTATACTTCTATTCATGGCACAGGAATTAAATTAGTTCCTCAAAGTTTAAAAAAATTTGGATTTAGAGATGTCAATCTTGTTGATACCCAATGTATTGTTGATGGTAATTTTTCAACTGTCAAATCACCTAATCCTGAAGAACCAGAGGCATTATCTCTTGCTATAAGAAGAGCAAAACAAATAGATGCCGACTTGGTAATGGCAACTGACCCTGACGGCGATAGAGTAGGAATAGCAGTTAAAAATCATGAAAATAAGTTTGTATTACTTAATGGAAACCAGATAGCTTCGTTATTGATATATTACTTAATAAATAAATGGAAAAGTGATGGTAAATTAAGAGGTAATGAATATATTGTAAAAACTATTGTTACAACAGAACTTTTAAAAGATATTGCTGATAAAAATAATGTTAAATGCTTTGATGTGCTTACAGGATTCAAATATATTGCAGAAGTTATTAAACAAAATGAAAAACATAGCATTTTTATTGGTGGAGGAGAAGAAAGTTATGGATATCTTATGGGCGATTTTGTAAGAGACAAAGATGCTGTTATATCGTGTAGTATGATAGCTGAAATTTGTGCATGGGCTATTCATAATGGCAAAACTCTATATGATTTGTTAGCAGATATTTATTTGGAATATGGACTCTATAAAGAACGATTGATGTATATTGTTAAAAAAGGAAAGTCAGGAAGTGAAGAAATACAGAAAATAATGAAAAACTACAGAGACAATCCTATGCTTTTTATTAATAACTCAAATATTGTTATGATAAAAGATTATCTTACTCAAACAGAGAAAAATTTTGTTAATGGAACTGAAAAATCATTAACAAAATTGCCTAAATCTAATGTTATTCAGTTCTTTTTAAAAGATAAAACCAAGATTACTGTCCGTCCGTCAGGAACAGAACCGAAAATAAAATATTATTTTAGTGTTAAAACAGATTTAGAGGATAAAGCCAAATTTGAAGAAACAAACAAAATGTTAGAAAAAAGAATTGATAATGTTATAAGTTCTATGGGATTAATATAGGTTCTTTGGTAAATTGAATTAATAGAAGTCCCCTTAAGAAAAGCAAAAAAGATTTTTACGCAAAAATTACAATTGCTTACAAAGAAGCACGGGAAACACATTATTGGATCAGATTATTGTATAATACAAATTATATAGTGTCCGTTCGTAATGTCCAAGATTTTCGTAAATAAAGCACCAAAATACAAAAAAAACAAATAACAACTTAGCGAAGCGATCTTACGAATACCATTGAAAATAAATAATTCGTAATTCGTAATTAGTTTACCCCGTTAGATAATTGATAAATTGATAGAAAATAATACTTAAAACAAAATATCTAACGGGGTAAACTAATTACAAATATGTGAAACACCAATTCTTATTTTACCACTTATTCTATGGACATAAATAGAACAACAGTTTATCAAAAAATAAATTATATCCTTATTGTAGTATTAACTTTTTTTATACCTGTTTATAAAAAAATTGTTCCTCTTATTGTTGCTCTTCTGCTTTTAAATTGGCTCATACAAGGTGATTTTAAAAATAAAATTTCAAAAATTGTTAAAAATCGCTTCTTCGCAATACTGTTTATCAGCTTATATCTAATATATTTAATCGGATTATGTTATGCCAAAAACCTTTACGGCACAGCTGATTGCAAAGGCGGATTGTTTGATATACAGGTAAAATTATCACTTTTTGTATTGCCTTTAATATTATTTACAATTAGTGACAATATATTTAAAAAAGAAAAAATAAATACTATTCTTTCATCATATATTTTAGGTTGTATTGTTGGCTCTTTGATTTGTCTGGGGAATGCCATTTACAATTTTTGTAAAACAAATTCTTACGATTATTTCTATTATACATACTTGTCTGTATTACATCATCCAAGTTATTTCGCAATGTTTCTTGCTTTTGCTATTTGTATAATTTTGTTTTGGATGATTGAAAAATATAACTACTTATCAATTATTAAAAAAATAATACTTGGACTTATTGTTACATATTTCATTGTTTTTATTATGATGCTTAGTTCAAAAGCAGGAATAATAAGCTTAATCGCAATATTTATTATTGAGATACTATATTTAATAATTCAAAAGAAAAAATATTTTACTGCTGCATTATCTTTTTTATATATTTTTCTTTTTTTATTTATAGCTATAAAAATTCTTCCCAGATCTACCATTCGTCTTATCTCTGCAAGAAATGCAATAGAGAATAAAGAAGACATAAAAAAAAATTCATCTGAAAGTACAGCAGACCGTATCCTGATATGGAAATCTTCAATTGAGATAATAAAAGATAATTTTTTATTTGGAGTTGGAACAGGAAACGTAAAAGATGTATTAATAGAAAAATATAAAGAAAAACAATTATCAGAACCTTTTAACAAAAGATTAAATGCTCATAGTCAATATCTGCAAACATTTATTGCTGTTGGAATAACAGGGTTTTTGATTTTAATCTTAAACCTAATAATACCTGCAATATATGCTTTTAAACGAAAAAATATATTATATTTGTTTTTTATAGGCATTATAAGCATTAACTTTTTAGTTGAATCTATGCTTGAAGTTCAGGACGGTGTGATTTTTTATGCGTTTTTTAATTCTTTTTTACTATTATTTACAAAAAAGGACTTTGAATAAAACCAAATATACCTTAAACGGTTAAAATTTTAACTTTACAAAACACTCCCTCTCTACGAGTAGAGAGGGAGTGGGGTGAGTAAATAAAAAAGTTAAAATTTTAATCATTTATAGTATAACATTTCAGTATTATCTTGGTCTGTCATAATATTCATCTGCTTTACCTCCATAATGTTTAGTTCCTTTTGTTTCATCAGGATTGCCAAATTCTGTATTCCTACCATAAATCTTTGCTTCCCATGAATAGTTAGATATCTCACCTATAGCATTTGAATGTATAAGTTCATAATCGTTTGTAACAAGGTCCGGATTATAAAAAATAAATTTCTTGTTTTTTTGATTATCAAGAGTATAATAATGCCATATTTCATAAGGATAAGCACTTGGTTCATTAGGATGTCTTGAAATAGTATTGGGCGGTCCGTATTGTAAATATACTCTGCCTCTGTCTGTCTGATAACCTCTTTTTATTCTTGTCCCATAGTTAGCATTTACTTTTTTAACTTCCTCTAAATAAGACAGCCATTTTTTTTCGGGATTTTGTTTATCACGATTTAACCAAAAGCAATAAAAATATTTTTGCATTGTCTCTAAATCAGATGTATTAAGTTGATTGTCATTAAACATTCTTTCTAATTGTGTTGAAACAGGATAAAGAGATTGTATATAATCAGTAAGAACTTTTTTGTCATTAAATTTAGCAGTAAATGTATTTTCAATATCAATAGAAGCAATATCTTTGATATCTAACTTAATATCAGGATTACTTCTTTGAAAGAATAATTTGCTGGAACCAAACATTTTGTTTTCTTTGTTTCTGATTTCTATCACCAAATTATAGTTGCCTGAAGCCAAATTAGTAATATCAAATTGAGCAAATAAAATATTTACCTTTTCAGATGTCTGCTTTTTTATTTTGGCAAAGTCCGAAAGTTGATTATGTGTCTCATAAGATTCAATAAAATATGTGATAAGATATTTTTGATTTTCACCCAGAACAGCATCAGTATTATATATTTCAGAATAAAAAATAATTGTATCAACATATTCAGGAAAAAAATTAACAACAAAAGGGATAATATCATAGCCACTTTTAGTCAGGACATTAGATTCTGTGCTTTTTTTATATGATTCTACCAGTTGTATGCCTGAAATTCTTATTTTGTCAGGAGGAAAATCAATTATAACAGTTTTTTTATCTCTGAATTGTTGATGTGTTTTACTGTTTTTATCAGCAATAGTAATTTCAAAATCATAAGTCCCATTGTGTAACAAAAATCTTTGCTGGTCAATAAAATTAAAATTAATATCAGAAGTATCATCAATTTCAGGACTTAACAAATTATATTTTTTAAAACTTTTAATAGAATCATTTTGTTTAAAAATCAGCGTAATTTCAATAGCTCCCTGATATTTATTTTTGTCATTTTTAACAAAGACAACGGTATTGCCTACAACAGATAGATATGTCTCAAGATACGGACCATCGGTTGGAGAAAAAAAAGTTGAATATGATAATGAAGCCCATAAATTTCCTGCACTTGATATGTTTATATTTAGTATAAAAAATACTGTAAATGATGATATAAATATCACCTTTTTTAGCAATCTGTTATTTAAAGTTGTTTTCATAATGTTTGTTTTTAACAAGTTTCAAGTTTCAAGCATAAACGCACAAAGGCACAAAGGCACAAAGGCACAAAGGAACAAAACTCATAATTCATAATTCATAATTCTTAATTCATAATTCGTAATTCTTAATTCATAATTCGTAATTCATAATTCGTAATTCATAATTCCGTCACTATTCACATTGATTATCAAAATATTTTTCTCCTAATTTATCTCCAAGTTTACTTGCTTTTTTCCAGTCCGAGCATGCTCCTTCCGAATCTCTGTTCATTTCTTTTGAAATGCCTCTATTAATATAAGCAGTGCTGTATTTGGGATTTAATTCTATAGCTTTATTAAAATCATTTATTGCTTTACCGTATTCTTTCATTTTATGTCGTGCAATGCCTCTGTTATTATATGCCAAGTAATATTCATTATTAAGTTCAATGGTTTGATTAAATTCTACTATAGCTTTCATATATTGTCCTTGTTTTAAGTAAACGCTGCCTCTGTTATTATATGCTACATAATAGTCAGGGTCTATAATGTTGGCTTTGTTAAATGCTTTTATAGCGCCATCATAATCTTTTAATTTATTTTTAGTACTTCCTAAATTATTATATACAAAAGCCAGGTCAGGATTAATGCTAATAGCTTTTTCATAATCTTTAACAGCTTCCTGATAATCTCCGAGTTTACGTTTACAACTTGCTCTGTCATTATAAGCTTTTGCAAAATCATTTTTCAGTTCTATTGCTTTATCAAACATTTTTATAGCTTGGTTATATTTTTTAAGCAAAAATTTTATATCTCCCAAATCATAGTAATGTTTATAATTATCAGGTTCTTTGGATATAATTTGTGAGTAAAGTTTTTCAGCTTGTTTATAATTTTCCATATTTGTGGATGTCTCAGCTCTTTTGTAATATGCTTTTATAAATGTGCTGTCTAATTTAATGATTTCATTAAAATCTTTATATGCCTTATTATAATTTTTTACAGAGAGTTCGGCACATCCACGATTAAAAATAGCTTTTACAAAATCAGGTTTTATTTTTATGGCTTTATCAAAATAATCAATGGCTTCGTAATATTTTTTTTCACCAAATTTTTGTATTCCGATATTATAATTTTCCTGAGATTCTTTTAATATTCGTGCCTGCATATTAATTTCAGTTATAGAGTCCCTAAAATGTATCTCTTCTTCTGTTAATAAAGAGTCCGATTTTGTTAATAATGAGTCCGAACTTAATTGATTTTCATCTTCTGCTTGTCCTAAAACTATGTTAACAGAAAATAATGATAGTATTAAGAAATAAATATAAATTTTGTTCATTTTTTATAGAATTTTTAGGCATCTTTCATTTTGCAGTTTACACTTTTTTGAAACTCTGAAAGAGTTTA
>CAZZDX010000011.1:0-24618 GCA_964653185.1 uncultured Bacteroidales bacterium | reverse complement strand
GTCCACTTGAAAGAATATACTCTAAAAAAGCATTAAAAATGTCCTTTATACCTGAGTTTTGAACTAAAAACCGGAAACAATGAAACAATTGAACCTGAAACCTTATAATTTTATATACTGACACCAAACAACCTATTTTTCAGAACAGTTGCAACAAATATCTATATCTTTTCTATTTTCAAAAACAGAAGTTCTGAATTTTTTATACTTATCATTTTTCCAAATATTTTTAAAAGCATCTTGTTTTAAATCACCGAGTATATGCTTTGCATCTTTATCAAAACAACAAGGCACCACTAATCCATCCCATGTTATAACACCTGAAGACCACATCTTGAAACAATGATTATACAGTTTGTTTTTAATAACATAAGTCCCGTCATCTTGTTTTTTGTAACGAGAATATCTATCAATTAAAGGAATCAAAGAATTATTTTGCTCAAAATCATAAATCTGTGCTGTTTTTAATTGCACTTTATCAACACCTAATTCCAAATCAACTTTTTTTATTTTCTCTATCTGATGTTCATTAGTTTTTAATACAAGAAACTGCAAAATAACATAAGGAGTAGAAGATTTTAATTTCTTTTTCCATTTTACAATATTTTTTATCCCTTGTTTAACTTTTTGAATATCGCCTCCTGCTCTATACAAAGAATAAGTTTCCTGGTCTGTTCCGTCCATAGAGATAATTAATCTGTCAAGTCCTGATTCTATGGTTTTTTTTGAATTATCATCATCTAAAAAATGTGCATTTGTAGAAGTCATTGTATAAATATTTTTCTTTTTTGCATATTTTATAAATTCAAACAGATTAGAATTCAAATATGGTTCTCCCTGAAAATACAAAATAAGATACATCAAATTTTTATATAACTCATCAATAATTTTTTTAAAGTCATCATTTGCAAGCATGCCTGTTTGTCTTGTAAACTTATGTTGTCCAGCAGGACATTCAACGCATCTTAAATTACATGAAGTTGTTGGCTCAACAGCAATACTCATAGGCATCCCACAATGAACGGTTTTATGAATTATGCGGGATAAATAAAAACTGACAAAATTTTTTATTATGTTCCAAAATCTTCTAAAAGTTAATTTAGAAATCATATTTAAACTATCTTTAATTTTTTGTCTCACTTTTAAAAACTTATATTAAACCCTTAGGTTTTGTAAAAAAATAGTAGCAGTAGCAGTATAATCTATTATTTTGGAATAAATTTTATTTTTATAGTGTCCTACTTTTATATCAAATATAACCCTGTTGCTGCTGCCGCTGCCACTATGTATTATACTTTCAACTTTTCTCCTTCTGTTTTAGCAATAACAACAGCACAACAGCTATCACTCCATACGTTAGTAGTAGTTCTGAACATATCTAAAATTCTGTCAACGGATAATATCAGACCTATTCCATCCAAAGGCAGACCAACAGCTGTCAAGATTATAGTTATCATAAACAATCCTGCCATAGGTATTGATGCAGCACCTATTGAAGCTATTAATGCTGTAAACACAATTATACCTTGCTGAGCAAAATTCAAATCAATACCATATGCCTGTGCAATAAATATAGCAGCTACACATTCGTATAATGCTGTTCCGTCCATATTTACCGTTGCACCAAGAGGCAGAGTAAAACTTGTAATCTTATTAGACACACCTGAATTATGTTCAACACATTCCATTGTTAAAGGCAAAGTTGCTCCGGAAGAAGATGTGGAAAATGCTGTAAATAATGCCGTTGTCATAGCTTGTAAATGTTTTAAGGGATTTACTTTACCGATAAATTTTATTATTAATGGCAGAGTAATAAAAAAGTGAACACTTAATGCTAAAATAACGGTGAGCATATATAAACCCATATTTTCTGCCAGGTCTAATAAATTATCCTGCTCTGAAACAACTTTTGCAACAAGACCAAAAATTCCAAGAGGTGTAAATTTTATGATAAACATAGTTATCTTCATTATCACTTCAAAAATGGAATTAAAAAGGTCTGTCAAAAATATTCTTGGCTTATCATTAATTTTTGTTATAAAAAATCCAAATAATAAAGCAATAAAAATTACAGAAAGCATCTTGTTTTTTGCAAAAGCAACAAAAATATTATCGGGAATAATGTTTAGCAAAGTATCTGTTAAAGTAGAAAAATTAGCTCCTTTGTTGGTAAAATTTTGTGCTACAAGATGTAAAGAAACTCCGGGATGGATAACATTTACAAAAAACAGCCCTGTGATAATTGCCAAAAAACTTGTTATTATATAATAAGATATTGTTTTTAATCCTAATCTTCCAAGATTATTTCCTTTGCCAATATTAGCAATACCGGATATTATTGAACTCAGGACCAATGGAATAATAATCATTTTTAAAGCATTCATAAATATTGTTCCCATCCACGAAACATATTTAATATATTCCTTAAAAAATATACCGAAAATAACAGCAAGTATTAATGCAATTAATATCTGCCAGTGAAGTTTTATTCTTTTCATTTGTTTAAGCCGTTGGATAATATTCTATGGCATTTATATTATTATTGGTCATTGATAGTCATTTGTTTACTTCGCTCACTGTCATTTATAGTCATTGAGTCATTAATTATCATTTAGCAATTTAACAATTTTATTTTATCAACCAGAACTTTTGATAATTTTATTTTTGATTCTATGGTCCATCCTGCAATATGAGGTGATAACACAACATTATCCGAATTAATAAGATATTGAAAATCCTTAGGAAAATTATCTTTTTGTAAATTTTCAAACGAGATATTTTCATACTCAATAACATCCAAAGCAGCACCAAGGACTTTTCCTGCTTTCATATTTTTAACTAAATCATTGGTTTTCACTACTTTACCACGAGAAGAATTGATAATATAAATATTTTTTTTAAACTTATTAATAAATTCATTATTAACCATATATGTTGTTTCCTCAGTTAAAGGAACGTGTAAACTTAATATATCGGATTTTTCAAAAATTTGTTCCAATGTATTTTCAGTAATATATTTGTCAGAATAATTAAATTTATATTTATCATAAGCAATTACATTGGCTTCAAATCCTTTTAGCCGTTTAGCAAAAGCCATGCCCATATTACCATAACCAATAATGCCAATGGTTTTGCCTTTTATCTCAATGCCTCTGTTTTTTTCTCTTAACCATATTCCTTTTCTAATTTGATTGTTTGCTCTGCAAAGGTTGTTAAATAAAGCTAACAGCATTCCAAGCACATGTTCACCAACAGCATCTCTGTTGCCTTCGGGAGAGTTGAGACAAGCAATGCCTTTGCTTTCTGCATATTTGACATCAATATTTTCCATTCCTGAGCCGACACGTGCAATAAATCTTAAATTTGTTGCCTTATCAATTATTTTTTTATCAATTTTTATTTTACTTCTTATTATTATGCCAAAATATTTATTAATACAGGTCTCAAAGTCATTTTTTGTATATAAAGGAAAATAATCGCATTGAAATCCTAATTTAGTCAAGTCATGTTCTAAACAAGGATGAGCAGTGTCAATAAAAAGAACTTTCCTAATATTATTTGTCATAATTTAATTTAAATTAGCCCATGACCGAAATCGTGGATTAATCAGGCGATTACCTGACAAAAATTTGTAACCATTTTAATGGTTTTATTTACAGCTAAAACAAAATTTATGATGCAAAGTTATAAATTTTCAGGAATTATTTAAAAATAGAAAAACATACAAAAAAATATCTGAATATAATGTTTTTCAATTATCTTTACCTTTTTGCTAAAAAACAATGTATTGCAACCCATTATTTAAAGGGGATTTCTATTAATTCATTCGCATTAAGATTTTCAGAGTTTTCCATAGACGAGGAAGATTTTTAAAGCACTATCGGGATAATGCAAGAAAATCTGAAGAAGTATATGGGAAACTCTGAAAACCCAAAGGGAACAAATATAATAAACAATCTGACTTCGACAAAATATTTCTTAATAGCTATGGCTATTAAGAAATATTTATGTCTCGCATCTTATTCATTATATTTATTTCTTAAAAGAAATGAATTAATAGAAGTCCCCTAAAGAGAAAAAAAGATTGTAAATTTGCTTCAGGCAGGATATAACTAAAAAAATAAAAAATGAAGACATTAAAAATTAACAAAACCTATATACTTTTTTTGTTTTTGATAATAATTTCTTGCAATAGAGATAATGCAGACAAATATTTACAAAAGGGAAATATTATTGTTAAGGATTTTAATCCTCTTATTAACTGGAATATTGGTATTAATGGAAAAAAAACAAAAAAATCACTCATTGACAAATTAATATATTTGGATTATACCGATGCTATTAATGGATTTTCAATACCATCTGTTAATCAAACACAAAATGGATTTTTTACTTTCCATTTTTATGTAAAAAATTGTGATACAAAATCCAAAATTTTTTTTTATAAAATATTTTATCAAAATGAATCTTATAAATTCCCTGAGACAGATAAAAAAAATCCGGAAAAAGAAAACAAATTTGCTTATGAAAATTTTTACGGAAGTTGGAAAGATACGGATAAAAAATTTGCTGGAACATGTCTAATTCCTAATGATAATGATTTTCATATCATAATAGATTCTTTCTGTATTATAGGAAATCCAAGAAACGAACAAAGATATTATGACAATAATAAAAATGACAGATGGAAAAAAAATCCAAGAGTAGGAAATTATAGTTTTTTATTAGTTGTTACATCAGAAGAGAACATAAAAGAACATAAAATCCCTGTTTATATACAGGATATCAATAAAAAAAACAATGAAATATTTGTTAATCCATACTATTACTTTTTATATGGCAATGGAGACAAACTTTTAAATACAGTAATCTATAAATTTGAAAATATACTTAAAGTTATAGCAAAACCTGATTTAGGCAAAGGAATATATATTAATCCTAATAATTTTGATGAAAAGAAATTTGAAAAAAATTTTACAGATAATTGTGGACAAACTCAATATCTTTATAATAATGCTCCTTTTCAGCAATTTATCCATTATATTGACCCATCAACAAAAATGGACAATATTCCTGTTATTGCAGATGTTTTAAAAGATAATTATTCTAAAAAGGACTATAACTGGAACAAAAGTTTTTATAAAAAGGAAGAGTTAATAGCTATATTACCTTCGGTTGCAAAAAGTCCTTGTAAAACAGTATTTTCTGACAATACAAATCACAAAATAATTATAAAAAATCCTAAAACTTCGTTTGGGAAATGGGAAAAAGAAAATACAGGCATAATAACACGTCATGGCTTTACTTATGGGAAATACACTATTAAAGCGAAACTTTCAGAACTTCTTAATAAAAGTAAAATATGGAATGGTTTAACAAACACAATGTGGCTGTTTACACAGGATTTATCAAAATGGAATTACAGACGCTCTTGCGATAAAGAGGGCTATCTTGAACATTACTATGGCGGACGTAATGATAACAGAGTTAAAAATGTTGGCTATTCTGAAATTGATTTTGAAATACTAAAAACAATTACACATTGCCCTTCATATCAATTTCCTCCTGCATATAATTATAGTGCTGATAATCAATATGATATTAATAGCTGGAATGTTTCTATGCCTGAAGAAATTTTAGATAATGGCAATAAAATAATAGTGTCTTGCACTAACTGGGATATGGCTTGCTGGCAACCGGAAAATTTTGATGTTGGTTGTCAATCAATAACATACAAAGACAAAACTTTTTACTCTCACAGGTGGGACCACTGGTATAGAGCTCTTAACCAAAGAACATTTGAAGATGATGATACGCTTTTTGCTTCTGATTATTATTATTTTCAAATAGATTGGCAACCTGAAAAAATAATATGGCGTATAGGAGCTGAAAAAAACCAGTTAAGAGTTGTTGGTTATATGGATAATACTGTTACTTCTATACCTGATAACCAAATGCTGTTAATAATAACTCAGGAATTTCATAATACTAAATGGTGGATTGGCTCACCTTATAAACAGGAAAATATACCTTTTCCTAAAAATGATATTACAGGTGAAATATTTGAGTTTACTATAGAATAAAATTAAATAAAAAACCCGGTTAAAATGAAAATTAAATTTTTTTTGTTTGTCATTCTATTTATAGGATTACTATATTTTCCTGTTTTCTTGCATCTCAGTTTTTTTTCTCTCAGAGATTGGGATGAATCACATTTGGCGTGTAATGCTTTAGAAATGATAGATAATGGAAATATTTTTGTTACATATTATAATGGCAGTCCTGATATGTGGAATGTTAAACCACCTTTAATGATATGGTTACAGGCAATATCATTAAAAACATTAGGATATAATGAATTAGCTGTTCGTTTGCCTTCTGCTTTGGCTGTATTATTAACTGTTTTTTTGATTATGTATTTTTGTAAAAAGCAATTTAAAAGTAAACTTTTAGCATATCTTGCAGCATTAATATTAATAACATCCAGCGGGTATATAAGTGGTCATATCTCACGAACAGGTGATTATGATGCTTTGTTAACTTTTTTTACGACTTTTTATATTGTAAATTTCTTTGCTTATTTATATACTGATAGAGATAATAAAAAATATCTTTATTTAACTGCTATTGGTATTACTCTTGCATTGTTAACCAAAGGTATTCAGGGATTGATATTTTTACCTGTAATGTTTATTTTTGTTTTGTATAAAAAGAAATTCAAACTGTTAGTATCAAATCGTCATTTTTATTTTTCTATAATTATTATACTTATTTTCGGAATTGGATATTATTTGCTAAGGGAATCTATGAATCCCGGATATCTTTCGGCTGTTTATAACAACGAACTTGGCGGTCGTTATTTCAAAGTTAATGAAGGACATGAAGGGACTATATTAATTTACTTTTTAAATTTTATAAACTGGAGATTTATATACTGGGTTCCTCTTTTCTTTTTATCATTTATATTGTTGATATCTAACTTTGATAAGGAAGAAAAAAAATTAAGAGGTTTTTTATTTTATATTTTTTCTTTATCGGTTTTTTATTTTTTAATAATTTCTTTATCAAAGACAAAATTAGTTTGGTATGATGCTCCGTTATATCCATTATTAGCTATAATATGTGCTTTCCCATTAAAATTGCTTATCAATGAAATAAAAAATAAATATAAAGGAAAATCTGTTATATGGAAATATTCTGTTGCTGTAGTTACTATTGTTTTTATATTTTATTTGCCTTACAGGGATATTATTTACAAAAATTTATCCGAAAACAAAAAAAATGATTCATCTCAATGGCTGTATTATGGATATTTCATGAAACAATTAAAAAACACTAAGAAATATACTATTGTAATTAACGAGGACTATAAAACTTCACACATAAAATTTTATAAAGATGCCCTTAACAAAAAAGGTTATTCTATAAAAGAAAAAATCCCATCTGATTTAGTAAAAAATGAAATAGCGATGGTCTGTGAGGATAATTCGAAACAAAAAATTAATGCAAAATATAATTATACAATAATTAACTCATGGAAAAATTGTGAGCTTATAAAAATCAATTCTGTTAAAGGTTATGAAAAATAATGGTATTACCATTATAAAACTCACTGGTTATTATATAAGGAATATATCTCTAATGCATCTGGTAAATAATCAAGATTAATATATTGTTTGCAGTTTTTACCATCAAAATTTTTGTCTTTGCAATTTCTCGTTATAGTTAGTAAAGAAGAATAATTATGTGAAATAAATTTGCCGGAATATATATTAAGTATTTCATAATATTTTGGGTTATAATCTTTTTCATATCCTGCAAAATCAATGTTTGCTTTTATATTATATGCAGAGTCATTAAATTCAATTAATTTTAAGTCAAAACGCCAGTCCCTGTTATATCTTAACAGTTGCTCCTGCTTATGCGAATAAAAATTACCAGTAATAAAATTATCAGTTGTTTTTAATGTATCCAAGCCGGTTACAATGCCTTCGGAGTCAGGATTATTTTTAAAACAGGATATAAAGTTTTTTTGTAAAGCATTGTATTTCAGGATGTTATAATAATATTTTTTATTATCTTTGTTTTTATAAATTGTTAATATAGCATCAGAAGGATAATGTTTTAAAAATTTTGCAATTACAATTTTGGTGTCAAATTTTTTGTTATTCCATTGGTCATTTTGATTTTTGGCTAATGACAGCCATAATTTCCCGTCAAAATTTAACAAGTTCCATTTACCATCATCTGAAATGATTAACAATTTTGTTTTTTTATCATTATTTAATTTAACAGGATAAAATCTGTCATTATTATTTATAATTTGATTATTTATTTTTTTGGATTCCCAAACAGGTCTTAGATATATTTTTTGTTTATTTTGGGTTTTGTTACAAGAGTAATCAAATGGTTGAAATTTTGACAGACAGGTTGCATTGTCTTTGTTTCCAACAAAAAATATTTCGTCAAAAGTGTCTCCGTCAAAATCACCAACAACAATATTTTTATAATTCCAATATATTTGGTTTTTATCATTAATTATAGAAATTTTATTAAATTTTTTATATTTATCACAAAAGATATATATAGATTGTCCTGATGATTTAAAGCATATTATCTTATCCAGATTGTTTTCATCTTTAAAAAAGTTTCCTTTTATAATTCTGCTGTCAGGCGTTATTTCTTCATTTTTTTGTTTTGGATTATCAGAATTATTAATAAGACAAACAGGGTTGTTGTTATTAATTTTTGTTTTCTGGAAATATATTGTATTAAAAGGAGGAAAGTTGGTCTTTATATTTGCCTGAGGCAAAGTATCTTTTGTAAGGTCGAATAATACATTTTCACCTCTTTTGGGTTTTTCATTACCAAACACGACAAAAAAGTCATCTGTCAAAATTTTTGTATTACTATTGTTCCATACATAAACCTGTATTTTATAATCAGGTAATATTTTTATATCTTTTAAATTAAATTCGCCACTGATTTTAAACCATTTCCCGGATTTTATTTTATGTTTTTTGTCTATTCCTACTGCTTTCCATAAAATACCATGATTATCACTATCAACAATAGAAAACACATAAGCAAATTTTAGTTCATTATTATGCGGAAACACATATATCCATGCACTTAAATCTGCTTTTGTCAAATTTTCTATTCCAATTTCCTGTGCTGTCTTTTCTATAACAATGCTAAAACTATTTTTTCCAAAAACTTTTGAACTATATTGTCCGGAATGAACAATTTCTTTATATAGTTGGTTCTTATCATATTTATCATTTTCAAAATCAATATAAATTGTATTGGCATTAAGATAATCTGAATAATTATACACTTTATCATGTGAAGTTAAAATACCATGTGGAGTCAGAGTGCCAAAAAAATGTTTTAGATTTGCTCTTAACAAAAAAACTATAATTAGCATGGCTACAATTATAGATAAGAATATAAATATTTGTTTTTTTTTCATTAAAAATTATTCAAATAAACATTTTTATAAGTATCAAAATTAACTGTTTTTAAGACATTAAATTTATTATCAAGAACAACAATATTTAGTCCTCTTCTATTTTTAGATAATTCTTTATTATCTATTTTTATTGATGAGGAATTTCCGACCAAACATCCTGCTGACATAATTGAAATTGGCTTTAATATTTTCAGTCCTTTAATATCTGTATTTGCTGACATATTTATCTGAACAGAGTCAGTATTATTTATTTTTTCAAGTATTATTTTTTTATTTGCAATTACAGAGATATAAGAGCCCCTAAATGACAGATTATTGATATTTGAGTTTAAATTTTTCATATAATCTTTAAATTCCATGCTTAAATTATTTGTGGCTTCATCTTTAGCTGAAAGAATTAAAATATTATGCTCATTTTTGTTTATAAATTGTGTTAATGTTTCAACTGATATTTTTTTATGACAAAATCCTTGCGGAGGAATATAATTACTTTTTGGGGAAAACATTACATAATATCCATCTAAATAAGTATAAAGCATTTTATTTTTATTAATAAGAGAATAAAATCTGTCAAAATATTGTGGTATTGTAACATAAACAGTTTTGGGGTCAATATTTTCATTATCAATATTTTTTTCAAAAGTTTCAAAATAATCATTGACTTTCTTATAATTTGTTCTTGAGACATATCCAACATTAATAGGTTTTTTATTATTTGCTGCTAAATATGCAAACTGAACATAATCGTCTATACGATTGTAATTTTGGGATAAAGCCGGATAAAAAGCAATCTTATCAAAATCCTGAAAGATTTTATCCCATACTTTTTCTTTTATTGGAGGGTTATATTCAACATTTTTAATATTCCATTTATTAATTAAAGGACTAATATCAATAATTTGAATTACAAAAGCAGCAATAATGATAATAGTTGATATCGTTTTATTTTTATTTTTGTTTGTTATAATAAATAAAACAGTAAAAATGAGCAGGTAATATACGGACCAGAAAAAACGTCCACTTGATTGAAAAGTAGAGAATATTTTTTTACAAAAAACAGGCAATCCATATTGTATTATTATCTTATCGTTAAAAGCTATCTTATTACTTATAGCATAGGCAGTAAATAGCAAAGAAATTGCAAGTAATGGTATTATACTTTTTTTTGAGCAAATATATTTTCTGAAATTTTTTATGCATTTTCCTTTATGTTTTACTATTAAAGATATGAATCCGTATATTGCCAAAATAATCATTCCAAGTCCTAAATAATTATATCCTTCAAATCCTTGTTCTCTACATAAAACAGGTAATTCGGGAATAACAGAATGTGGATATAATCTTAAAGGGTCAACTGATAAATTAGATGGATTAATCAAAGAGTTCAGGTTCATTGAAAATATGCCATAACCATATCCATACAAATCATAATCCAATTTGTTTCCAAAATCAATATATCCAATTACAAACCATAGAAGAAAAGTTACAGATAATGATATAAAGACAAATACAAAAAATTTTTTTAATGAAAAAATTTTATTAATAAAACAAAATTTTATTAATAATATCAATGTAAAAGCAAGAGCAAAAGCACATAGATATGGATGGATAAAAGCACTTAAAAATAAAATAACAAACTGATATGTCAAAATTTTTCGTTTTCCATATTTTTTATAATCAAGAAGATAAATCCATAAGACAGCCAAGATAATCCAGTGAGCATTTAGTGCAGGATGAGCAGCTCTAATAAGTAAAATAGGACTAAAGATAAAAAATTGAACTGCTATAAATTGTCCAATTATATTTGTCTTTAAATTTTTAACTAATAAAGTAGCAAACAGAGCTTGTAAAACAAAGCATATAAGAAACCATAATCCTATATATTGAAAATTTTTAGGCAAAACAGGAGACAATAATTTAAACAAAAATGCCATTAAAGGAATAGAATCTGTATAGCCAACATTAGAGCCCAATGGATAAAAATAGTTAGTTATTTTTCCTAAAGGGAAAGTCCATGGTTCAAATCTGAAAAAATGCCAGCCGAGAAAATGAGTGCTCCAGTCATAACCTCCCATTAACCAACAAATATTGGTAGGTATTAATATATTAAAATTAAAATGAACTTTAAAAAGTATTACAACAGATATTAAAGAAAATAAGAATATTGTTTGAAAACGAAACTTGTTTATAAAGACCAAAATTTTTGCCATAATTTTTTTCGTTTAATGATGATACTTTTTTATAAACATACTTTAAAAGGTCATAAATTGTGTTTTTTTATTTTTTTATACTTACCCCTAACCCTCTCTACGAGCAGAGATGGTGTTTATAGTAAAACGCAAATTATGACCTAAAACCAGTATAAGCACTAATAACGTATATATATTTTTAATAATTCAAAAGGGACTTTAAGCATATAAAAAACAGATATTTTTGAATTACCTTTTTCAATCCATTGTTGTAAAGGGACTTCTATCATAACATTTTTTGCTTTTTCTAATCCGAATAATTTATTTATTCTGGCAAATATTTCAATATCAAACAACCATTTACTGCAGAAAGGATTTTTAAACACCTCTGATGCTAAATTTGTTTTAAATATTTTTGCTCCGCATTGTGTATCATATATTGGAAGATGTAAAATTAAACTGGCTAATGTTGAAAATATCCTGCCAAAATAATGTCGTGTATGGCTTCTTTTTATAATACTACCCATTTTTTTAATTCTTGAGCCAAATGCAATCAGATAATCCGTGTTTTTATTAAGATTTTCAAGTAATAAATGTATCTCTTCCAAAGGTGTTGATAAATCAGCATCAAAATATCCTGTTATATCAAATGGCTTCCAGTCAATTGATTTTATAATACCATTACGCACGGTCTCGGCTTTACCTTTATTATGTTTTTGGTCAATAACCAAAATCCTTTCTTCTCTGCCTTGTCTTATTTTATTTAAAATTTCTAATGTGTTATCTTTACTTCCATCATTTACAAAACAAAAATGATACGTAACCTGTTCATAAAATTTTAAAAAATTATTAACAGGCAATCTTTTTGCCTCGTTGTAGCATGGTATAATTATACAGATTTCTTGCATATTATATAATTTGATAATCCCGGTAATTTAATTCCTGTGTTTTGTAAAAGATAAGCAAATTTAAAATCCAAAATTAATACAGTTTTTAAAATACAACTCTTTATTTTATTAGGTTTCCATTCTCCAATACCTTTTTCTTCCTTAATTGATGACTTTTTAATCTTTTTTATTATTACCTGTAAAATTCTAACAATAAATAAAGTTGTAAAAAAATATCCTGTTTTAATGACCTTATAATCAGCTTTTTGTAATGTTTTTTTAAGTAAAGTATTATTGTATCGCCTGTAATGTTTTAAGAAAATATCGTGTGCGGAAAATAAAAATTGATATGCCGGTGCAGTAATTAAAAATATTGTATCTTTTGATATGTTTGAGTGTTTCAACAAATTTTTTAAAAAGTTTACGTCATCATCAATATGTTCAATAACATCAAGGAGCAACACTAAATCAAAATGATTAGAATCCTTGTTGGCATCTTCAATATTATTATAAATTTTTACATGTCTGTTTTTGTTTTTTTCTTCAAACTGATTTATTAAATTGTTGCTAAAAGCAATATCAACAGCATAAAATTTTGCCAAAGGCATATATTTTGAAAGTTTTTCAACAAAGAATGTATCACCACATCCAACATCCAAAACATTTATTTTGTTTTTTAATAAATAAGGGGAAAAATGTTTTAGGATAGAAAATATTACTTTAAACCGTGCCAGCTCCCAAGGATGTCTTTCAGAAATATTATAATTAATATGTTTTGCCTCGGTTAAATCCATTTAAGTGAATATTTTTTTTATCTGTTTATATTTTTGTAATTAGTTCATTTTTAATCACTTCGGGCTTTTAGCCATTAGCTTTTAGATTTTAGATTTTGTTGTTTAATCTTTATTCTTATACTCATAACTAATAATTCATAATTATAATCATTCCTTTATTTCAACGTGTTCATTACAAGTGTGCGAATCAATAGATTATAGCTCATCAATTCATAAAAATTAATTTGTAAACAGTACTATTTATTTTTGTTTTGATAAATTTCTGTCCATGCATTATTTTTTTCAAATTTCTTTATAAGTTTTAAGTCATAATTTTTTTTGATTTCATCAAAATATGGAATATATTCCATATTTGAAAAAATACAAAATTCAACATCATCAGACATTTTATCAACTATATTATTAAATGCTTGTCCGGATAAATATCCTGAATATGGATTTGTTAAATCAATTCTCATTAAAAAATGTGTAAGTATCTTTTTATTATATATTTTTTCTTTCTCACAATATTGCACAACTTCTTTATGAACTTTTACAGCATTAAGATAACCTAAATCATGGTCATGCGTTAATGTTTTTTGCGTGCAAAAGTAAAAACAAACAGTTATGGTTATGATTAAACTTAATATTTGAAAAATCCGTTTGTTCTTAAATGTATCATAAATAAAGTAAGATGTGGAAATAATAAATAAAGGCAACAAACAAAGGATGTATCGTGGAGAAAAAAAGTTTAAAGAGCTAAAAATCAGATAACATACAAAAAATATTATGAAAATAGAAAAAATTTCTTTTTTATCTTCTGACAATCTATAACCCAACTTAAAAAATATTTTTAAAATAATAGTTAATAATAAAATTGATGTTAAAACTATTCTACCTTGATATATAAACAAAATAGAGACATAACTGTTAAGTGTATCAAAAAAGTAGTTAGAATTAAATGAAATTAAATTTAAATGTTCAGGAAAGAAAAACCAATCATACATAATTTTTTGAATAATAAAATATGTTGCTGCAATTAATATGGGTATGATTAATATAAATAATTCATAGAAAAAATATTTTATTCTGTTTGTATCTTTTTTTATAAAAATATTTTTTATGAATGACCATAAGATAAGAGAGCCAACCAAAATTATTGTTGATTCTTTTGTTAGCAACATTCCGGCAGCACAGATTATATATAGAAATCTATATTTTTTTAAATAAGCATAAATACATATTAATACCCAAAAGGATATCAATATTTCAGGTAGTAGCAAGCATGATTGTGCTAAAAAGAAATTTTGAACAGATATAAGTATAACAGAAATAAGACCAATAGTGCTTGAAAAAAATTCTTTACAAAAAAAATAAATCATTATAAGTAGCATTATTGAGAGAAATAACGCAAAACTGTGAATGACAGTCATACTTGTCCCAAACAATTTCATCCATGCTGCACCTAAAAAATAGAACAAAAGAGGATGCCCTCTGGAACAATAAACAGGAATAGCATCAGGTAATAAACTTAATCCATGGTTATACATCATTCGGGTAGCAGGTGCATAAGCCCATGCTTCATCCCAAAAGCAAGGTAAATTCAAATGTGGAATTTTAAAAATAATAAAAATAATTATTATAATAAAAGTTCCTATTAACTGTTTGCTGTTTTTAACAAGGTTTTTCATGTGTTTATATTTTTGTAATTAGTTTACCCCGTGAATTTACAGTTACTTCGGGCTTTTAGATATTAGCATTTAGCATTTAGCTTTTTGTTGTTTAATCTTTATTCTTATACTCATACTTATACTCATAACTAATAATTCATAATTATAATCATTCCATTGTGTGTTCAATTTTTTTGGTCATGGATTTTTCATATATCTTAAATTTTAACAATCCTGTTTTTTGAAGTAGATAACAAAAAGATGTTTTTAACACACCAAGTCCATAAATAACACTGTTTTTTAAATTTATTGATGAAGCATTGGGAAAATATTTTGTCGGACAGCTAATTTCTCCTATTTCAAAGCCAGCATATACTATCTGTGATAGCATCTGATTATCAAATACAAAGTTGTCAGAATTAGCATGATAATTGATTTTTTCAAGAACTTCTTTTGAAAAAGCCCTGTAACCGGTGTGATATTCAGAAATTTTTTGGTTAATAAGAATATTTTCAATAAACGTCAACAATCTGTTTGAAATATATTTATAAACAGGCATACCTCCTTTTAATGCTCCTTTCCCAAGAATTCTTGACCCAAGAACAACAGGATATAAATCATTGGCTATTGCATATACCATAGAAGGAATAAGCTTTGGAGTATATTGATAATCAGGATGTAACATTATTATAATATCAGCTCCCAAACTTAATGCTTTGTCATAACATGTTTTTTGATTAGCTCCATATCCTTTGTTTTTTTCATGCCTAATAATATTTTTAATGCCAAGTTCATGAGCAATTTCAACTGTGTTGTCAATACTTGCGTCATCAACGATAATCACATCGTCAACAATGTTAAAAGGAATCTCTTTGTAAGTGTTTTTTAATGTTTTTTCAGCATTATAAGCAGGCAGGACAACTATTATTTTTTTATTATTTAACATTTTTCTTATAATAATAACAGAAAATAAGTAAAGGCAAATATAAATATTAAATTTTATTTTTTTCCTTTATTGGAATAATTGCCAAAATTAAAAAAACTGTTATTAAAGAAATTAAAGAAATATAAAATCCAATTAATACAGATTTGGGATTATAAACAAAAGCAACATCACTTTTTCCATAAGGGACCAAAACTGATATAAAACTTAGGTTTGAAGTTAATATTGAAGTCCTTTTACCATTTACGAATGCTTTCCATCCATAGTAATTATTTTGCAATAATGTAAGCAATTGATTTTTTGAGCTCCTCACTTTTACAACTGTTTTATTAGGCGAAAATTCTGTAATATATACAGTATCAGTTATAAAAGTATCTTTCCACTTTAAATTTATTTTTTTTATTTTAAAAAAATCTATTTTATTTAGATAAATATATTTACTGTTGAATTTATGTTCAATATAATGTGTTTTAATAGAATCGCTTATAAAAATTTTGTCTGAAAGGAAAACAGGGTAATTACTTAATGTTGTTTTGAATAAAAGAGGCATGGAACTTTCAAGATATGCACAATTTTTAAAGTAGAAAGGATTATATCCGTCGCAGGCAATCTGTTTGTTGAAAATATTCAGATTTCTCCATAATGGTCCATATCCCAGACCTGTATCAGAAATCTCAATAATATTTTTGTTTGACGGCAAAGGAAAACCTTTTGGGAAAATATTATCACTATATTTTTTTACTTTTTTTGATTTAAAATTATCATAATAAACAGTATAAGGTCCGTTAAGTTGTGCAGATAAAATTGTATCAAAAATTAACAACAAAATAAGATATCTGAATAACTTATTTCTTTCTTTAATTTTAAATATAAGGAAAATAAATATTGACAAAAAGATTATTTGTATAATACTCTGAAAAGCAATATGTTGCCTTATAAATGAATTTTGTGAAAATATAAATAACTCATTATTTATAAAATTACGAATATCTAAATACCCAACATATCTTGAATAAACTAATAAGAGGAAAAAAATAATTAAAAAAATAAATGCAGTAATCTTTACAGGGTTAAAAGATTTGTTTTTGTTTTTAATAAAATAATCTAATCCATAACCAGAAACCACAATAAAACATATTATAACGAATAGTCGGAATATACTTGGGAACCGAAATAAGTTCATAAAAGGCACATAATTATAAAGGAATTCTCTTACAGGAAGATATTTCCCCATTGAAGCAGTTAAAGCAAACAGACCATATATAAGGAAAATAATAATTAATTTTGGCTTTTTTATAAATAAAGAAACAATAAAAAATATAAACGGTATTAATCCAAAATATACATTAGACATTGATAAATCTGTATCATAAAAGGGCATATCTCTTATCACAGCAAAAGGTAATATCAAAGAAATTAAACATTGAGGAGATAATGGGTCAAATAATGCTTTGTCTAAGATTAAACTATTTGCTCTTGTAAGATATGGCAACACATTATATATAGAAATAAGTATTACGCTGGTTAATAATATTGTTACTGTTAATATTAATAAATTGATTTTTAAATAAAAAATAAGCTTTTTATAATTTTTATTTTTTATAAATTTTATAAGATAAAATAAGAAAAGAAATACAAGAAAATATCCTGTTAAAAATGAAATGGCAGGATAGCCACCAGCAATAAGCATAAAGATAAAAAAACTTGTCTTAACAGCATTAAAAACAGGTTTTTCTTTATATATCATTATGTATGAACTTATTATAAAAGGTATCCATGTTCCACTGATGATATATGTTAAATGCTGAGCATTTCCTATAAAAAAACCTGAAAACATATAACTTATTCCCATAAATAGGGCTACCTTATTTTCAAATTTCAAAGTTTTTGCCAAAATATACATACCAACTCCTGACAAGAAAATATGTAACATAAATTCAAAGGAAATAGAGTAAATATCATAACCATATAAAAATCCGATTATCCACACAAAAGGATACCAAACGCCACTCTGCGGGTCAGCATGTATAGGATAGCCAAGCCCTTGATAAGGATTCCACAAAGGCATAATATGATTTTTAAGACATTCGCCTATAAAATATCTCCACGGATAAAATCCGTCAATCATATCATACTTCAAAGGAAATTGCATAAAAGCAATTTGCCAATATCCAATAATAGCAATGACTAATAAAAACAAATAAGAAAGATGTTTTTCTGTTTTATTATTATATATAGATATTTGAGACATTTTATAATAATATGGATATGAAATGATTAATGGTTAATTTTGATATGAATTTAGAGTACTATTTTTTAATTTTTTGTTGTATTATTAAATATTTGCCACAGCAAATTTATCTAAGATTCTGTAATGAATTAACCATTTTTAGTATAATAATTTATTCCCATTCTATTGTAGCAGGAGGTTTTGAACTTATATCATACACAACACGGTTAACACCTTTAACTTTATTTATAATTTTATTTGATATATCTGCCAAAAAATCATAAGGCAAATGTGCCCAGTCGGCTGTCATACCATCTGTTGAAGTAACAGCTCTCAGACATACTACATTTTCATAAGTACGTTCGTCGCCCATAACACCAACAGTTTGAACAGGCAATAATATTGCTCCTGCCTGCCATACCTTGTCATACAAATCATTTTTCTTTAATCCCTGAATAAACAGATAGTCCACCTGTTGTAATATAAAAATTTTTTCTTTTGTTATATCGCCTAAAATTCTAATAGCTAATCCCGGACCCGGAAATGGATGTCGTTTTATAAATTCATCACTTATGTTAAGCGTTTTTCCTACTCTACGCACTTCATCTTTAAACAAACTCTTTAATGGCTCAACGATTTTTAATTTCATATAATCAGGTAATCCGCCAACATTATGATGAGATTTAATAGTTGCAGAAGGACCTTTAACAGAATGTGATTCAATGACATCAGGATAAATTGTTCCCTGAGCAAGCCATTGAACATCTTTTATTTTATTAGCTTGTTCTTCAAATACATCAATAAATGTTTTACCAATTATTTTTCTTTTCTTTTCAGGGTCTGCAACTCCTTTTAAAGCATTAATAAAACGTTCTTTTGCATCAATACCTTTAACATTCAGTTGCATATTTTTGTATGAAGTCAAAACAGATTCAAACTCATCTTTTCTTAATAATCCGTTATCAACAAAGATGCAATACAATCTGTTTCCTATGGCTTTATTAAGTAATACAGCAGCTATAGAAGAGTCGCCTCCACCGGACAGCCCAAGTAAGACCTTGTCATTATGTAATTTTTGTTTTAGGTCTTTTACGGTAGATTCAACAAAAGAATCCGGAGTCCATAAGCCGGAACATTTACAAATATCAGTAACAAAATTTTTAAGTAAAATTTTCCCCTGAGTAGTATGATAAACTTCTGGATGAAACTGCAAGCCAAAGGTCTTTTCATTTTCTATTTGAAATCCTGCAATTTTTACATCTGTTGTGCTTGCAATTATCTTAAAATTTTTTGGTATTTGTGTTATTGTATCTCCGTGCGACATCCATACCTGTGTTCCTTTTGTTATTTTTTTTAACAAAATATTTGAGTTATCAATATACGAAAGATTTGCTCTTCCATATTCTCTTGTTTTAGATGGTAATACAGTTCCGCCATTGGTTTGGGCAAGGAGTTGTGTGCCATAGCAAATAGTAAGCAAAGGCACTTTTGTTCTTATCTTTGATAAATCAGGATGTGGAGCATCTTTGTCTCTTACTGAAAAAGGGCTGCCAGAAAGTATTATACCTTTTACAGAAGAATTAATATCAGGAATCGCATTATACGGATGTATTTCACAATAGACATTAAGTTCTCTTATTTTGCGGGCTATCAGTTGAGTATATTGAGAGCCAAAGTCAAGTATTAATATTGTTTCTTGCATAATGCAAAAATACATAAAAAATACTTAAGGGGACTTCTATTAATTCATTCGCATCAAGATTTTCAGAGTTTCCCATAGACGAGGAAGATTTTTAAAGCACTATCGGGATAATGCAAGAAAATCTGAAGAAGTATATGGGAAACTCTGAAAACCCAAAGGGAACAAATATAATAAACAATCTGACTTCGACAAAATATTTCTTAATAGCTATGGCTATTAAGAAATATTTATGTCTCGCATCTTATTCATTATATTTGTTTCTTGAAAGAAATGAATTAATAGAAGTCCCCTTAAAATGCCTAAAATTAAAATGCCTAAAATTAAAAAAATATAAGGATTTATATAGAGGGAAAGTAAAAAATAACAATGGGATTTTTAATAAAAATTTTAGATTTACCTTGTTAAATAATCAACTTTGTTGTTTGCTTTGCTTTTAACAGGACAAATTTTTATATTACCTAAAATTTAATATAAAGCCGAGGTTTTTAGTAAAAGCATAATATATAGACCAAAATTCCAAGACCTGTTATCCATTCATAGATATCAGAAATTCTTCATTATTTTTTGTAAATTTCATTTTATCTTTAATAAATTCCATAGCTTCGGTTGGATTCATATCAGAAAGGTGCTTGCGTAATATCCATATTCTTTGTAATATTTCTTTATCTAATAATAATTCTTCTCTGCGGGTGCCGGAAGTTACGATATCAATAGAAGGGAATATTCTTTTATCAGAGAGTTTTCTGTCAAGCTGTAATTCCATATTTCCTGTTCCTTTAAACTCTTCAAATATCACTTCGTCCATTTTTGAGCCGGTGTCAATAAGTGCTGTTGAGATGATTGTTAAAGAGCCACCATTTTCTATATTTCTTGCTGCTCCAAAGAAGCGTTTGGGTTTATGCAAAGCATTAGCCTCAACGCCACCGGAAAGGACTTTTCCCGAAGAAGGTGAAATAGTGTTATATGCTCTTGCCAAACGGGTAATTGAGTCCAATAATATTACAACATCATATCCGCATTCAACCATACATTTTGCTTTTTCAAGGACAATATTTGCTATTTTTACATGTCTCTCAGCTGATCTGTCAAATGTAGAAGAAATAACTTCTGCTCTGACACTTCTTTCCATATCTGTTACTTCTTCAGGACGTTCGTCAATAAGTAAAATTATCAGATAAACTTCAGGATGATTATATGATATTGCATTTGCAATTTCCTTTAATAGAACTGTTTTACCGGTCTTTGGCTGAGCAACAATAAGTCCTCTTTGTCCTTTACCAATAGGTGAAAACAAATCAATGATACGTGTTGATATTGTAGCTTTTGAATGACCTGTTATATTAAATTTTTCGTCAGGAAAAAGCGGAGTAAGAAAATCAAAAGGGATTCTATCACGAACTTCTTCAGGTGTTTTACCATTTATTTTTTCTACTTTTATCAATGGAAAATATTTTTCTCCGTTTTTTGGCGGTCTTATACTACCTTGTACTGTATCACCTGTCTTTAGTCCAAATAATTTTATTTGTGATTGAGATACATAAATGTCATCAGGAGAATTAAGATAATTGTAATCTGATGAGCGTAAAAATCCATATCCGTCAGGCATTACTTCTAAAACGCCTTCACTTACAACCATTCCATCATATTCAAAAGAATATTCTTCTTTATGTTTATTTCTACTATGGTATGATTGCTGTTTTTGATTTCTGCTATGGTTATCTTTATTTGCAGATGATGTTGTTATATCATAAGAACGATTAATATTCCCAATGTCTTTTTTTACTTTTAAATCAGAAGTGGAATTATCATTTAAAGGTATCTTATCAGCAGTTTTAATTTCTGTATTTTCTTTATTTTCTAAAGGATGTAATATCTTTGGATTCTCGTTGTGAACAATTCTTTTTGGTCTTTTTAAAACTTTTAAATCTGTTGAGTCCTTTACTTCTTTTTCTGCTGTTTTTTTTGTAACCAAAATTTTTTCAGAATGATTTAATGCCTGATGGTCTAAAATTTTGTAAATCAAATCCTGCTTCTTAAAACTTTCATATTTAGGAACATTAAGTCCTTTGGCAATTTCTTTTAGCTCAGACATTAATTTGTTGTTAAGTTCAATAATATCATACATATTTATATAGTAATTTAATTAAAAAAATAAATAAAATGTTTCTTACTTGTTAATATTCTAATATATTATTTAGTAAATTAACTAAAAAGGAAAGAAATATAACATTCAAATGATTTATTTATAAAAATCGTCCTAAAAGTTGCATTAATTACTTGAATTTAGGATATATTTTTATTTTTACTTTTATATAATATACTCATATTTACATATTATAACATTTTTATAATAAATATAATATACATTTCTATTTATTAAAAAGGCATATTAATATATTACGAAAGTATAAGCTTTGACTTGATTTCTTGTTGGCTTTAAACTATAATCTGAAATATTACGAGAGTATAATGTGGAATAATTGTGCAAATATATAAATAATATTAAAAACAAAAAGAAATATAACTTTTATTTTTGTTCAGGAATATTTTTCAAAACTTCTATTGTTAGTTTCCAAAATTGTTCAACAGTATTAATATTTATTTTTTCGTCAGGAGAATGTACGGCTTTTATTGTTGGTCCATAAGAAATCATATCCATTTTTGGATATTTTTTACCAATTAATCCACATTCCAATCCTGCATGAACAGCTAATACCAAAGGTTTTTTATTAAATAATTTTTTAAAAGCATTTTTAGTTATTTCAACTATCTCAGAATCAGGGTTAGGAGTCCATCCCGGATATCCTGAGGAATGCTCTATCTTTGCTTCTATTAGTTTAAAAGTGCTTGATACCATATTAACAGCATCGTCTAATGCTGATTCAACAGAACTCCTTTGGCTTGTTGTAATAAAAATATCATTATCACGTGTCCTGATTGAAGCAAGATTAGTAGATGTTTCAACAAAATTTGGTATATCACGAGACATTTCAATTACTCCATGAGGACAAGCATATAAAGCATTTAATAAATCATTTTGGGTTTTAATATCAATTAAATATTCTGGTATATCTGTTTGTTTAAAGCTAACTTCTAAGTTAGGTTCAGTAGTTTTTAGTTCTTTTTTAACAATTTTATTATATTCTTTAACATAATTGATAAATTGCTCTTTCTTTGATTTTAATATGGTAACTATTGCATATGACTCTCTTGCTATGGCATTTCTAAGATTACCGCCATCAAACTTTGCCAATCTAAGGTTATGTTTATCAGCTGCATTCCATAATAATCTGTTCATCAGTTTATTAGCATTACCAAGTCCTTTGTTAATATCATCTCCTGAATGTCCACCTTTTAGTCCTTTAATCGTGAGTTTAAAAGCAACAGAGTTTTCAGGCACATTTTCTTTATAATAATTAATACTTACTGTTGTGCCTTTCCCTCCTGCACAACCTATAAAAATTTGTCCATGGTCTTCGGAATCCAGATTTATTAAAATGTTACTTTTCAGGATATTGGGTTTAAGACCAAAAGCTCCTGTCAGACCTGTTTCTTCATCAACAGTAAAGAGACATTCCAAGGTTCCGTGTTTAATATTTGTTGCTTCAAGAATAGCTAATTCAGTAGCAACGCCTATTCCATCGTCAGCGCCAAGTGTTGTGCCTTTTGCTTTTACCCATCCGTTATCAATATAAGCATTAATAGGGTCTTTATCAAAATTATGTATTACATCATTATTTTTTTCACACACCATATCAATATGGCTTTGCAAGCATACGGACTTAATATTTTCTTTTCCCTTTGTTCCGGGTTTTCTTATTAAAACATTGCCTGTCCCATCTTGAAAGGTCTCTAAATTATGTTTTTTACCAAATTTTATAATATATTCAGCAATCTCTTTTTCTTTTTTTGAAGCACGGGGAATTTTACATATCTCCAAAAAATAGTGCCATATTCTTTCAGGTCTTAATTTACTTATTTCTTTTTCCATAATATCTTATTTATTAATTGTTTAATTTTTTATTACAAATCGTTACAAATTGTTAAAATCGTTTCAATTATTTCAATCTTTTAATCTTGAGTATTTTTTTATGTATATATAATACTTGTGGTATAAGTAATTGTTTTTCATCATTATAAATAACAAAGTCAGACATTTTTATTTTTTCTTGCTCCGGTAATTGATTTTTCATCCTTTGTAATATTTTATCTTCTGAGATACTATCTCTAAGCATAACTCTTTTTATGCAGATATTTTGTGGTGCTGTTACTGTAATAATTTTATCAAAGTCCTTATAAAATTCTGATTCAAATAATATTGCAGCTTCGTGAATAATATAATTTTTGTCATTATATTTTTCAATCCATTTATTAAAGTCCGCTTTTATAGCAGGATGTATTATTGAGTTTAGTATATTTAATGTTTTTTTATCATTAAAGACGATATTTGCAAGTGCTTTTTTATCAATTTCATTAGATTTATCAAAAACCGTATTACCAAAATAGTGTTTTATTTCAGATTTTATATGGTCATAATACAGGAATTTTTTAGCTTGTTTATCAGCATTATATACAGGTATTCCCAAAACACTAAAAATATTAGCTACAATAGTTTTACCACTTCCAATACTGCCTGTAATTGCTACTTTTAGCATAGCTTATATTGTCAATTTATAGGATTTATTATAAATAATTTTAAATTTATTAATATTAATTTGTATCCTCTCAAAAAGTAATGGTATTAATTAAAAT